>JAGVHQ010000028.1 GCA_020056565.1 Candidatus Berkelbacteria bacterium | reverse complement strand
GGTTTTGAAAGTTCTTTTTTGCTGCGCGTATTTGGCCGAATTGCTCGCGTGTTTCGTTCTTGGCGCGGCGGGAGGCATAGTGTTTAAGGTCGCGCGCGGTGAAAAAACGATCATAGGGGCTATACACGTTCAACCAGTTGTATTCTTTCGCGACCTCTTCAGCCGGTCGTTTAAGAAGGGCATGGCGCATTTTCTGGAGTTCGATCGGTTGATCGAGCGCCGTTACCACATTGATTTTTTCAGGAATCTTTTTGATGAGCTCCGGCTCAATACAGTAAATCACCGCCCACGCGCCCCAAATATAGTCGCCCCACTCATACGCGCGTTGAATGTATGCCCGATACGCATCGGCAATAATGGCGTTGTCCTTTGTGGCAATGGTCTGTGCAAGATGCGCGCTGGCTAAAAGCAGAGCGGCTTTTTTTTCGGGATAATCTCCGAGATGTTGCGCCCAATTTTTTCGTATCCAGTGTGCATAACGTTTCAGGGCTTTCAATGCGCTTTTCTCGTGAAGCCAATATTCATAGATCTGGGCGCTCGGATAATCGATAAAACTCTCAAGCCCGCGGTCAGTGAGCCAGGTAATCCATGTTTCCTCGCGCATCAGGCACGTTTCACGCTGGGCAAAGACAAAGTATTTTCGCCCTTTGGGCTCGATTGTTTTTAACTCTTGAAGTTCGCGTGGTTCAAAAATCATTATAATTTACGCACCACTCCCCTGTCGGCGTCTACTTCAACCAGGTCGCCATCCTTGAGCCACGCTGTGGCGTATTTAGTACCAACGATGCACGGAATTCCAAGTTCGCGGGAAGTGACCGCGGCGTGGGACATTAAACCGCCGGTGTCGGTAATAATTGCACTTGCCTTTTTCATCGCAAAAATATATTCCGGTGTAGTCATTGGCGCAACTAGTATATCGCCTTTGTGAAATGAATCAGCGTTGTGTGGGTCGCGTAAAATCTTAACTCGTGCTCGGATCGCTTTGGCGCTGCTACTCACCACGATTCCCTTTAGTTCGGTTGTGTTTGGATCAACTTGTCTTTCAAGATACGTTTTCCAGTAATTGAGTGCGGTGGTTGAATCCGTCATCTTTAATTCTTGATTGGGGATCATGAGTGCTGCAAACCCAATCCGTCGGTCGGCAATTGTTTTAGCGCTCGGCTTCTCGCCCTGTAACATATTAAGGATTTCAGCCGTGCCGAAATTACGTAAATCGTCTTCTCTAATATGTAACCGATGTGACGCTTCAATCAGCATGAGTTCTTTGTAATGGATGTACATTACAATCATTTTTTTACGCTGGTCTTGCCATTCAAGCCCATTTACAAACGTGTCGCACATCTCAATTACATGGTGGGAGAGATGATTTTTCTGTTGAACCTTGCTTTTCTTATTTTTGATTTCTGCGAGCCGTTTTTTGAGTTCTTGTGCAAGATTCGAAAGCAACTCTTTTTTGCGCCTCGTAAAATAATTGGTGTCTAGCGTGTGTACCCCGCCATACCCATTAGCAATCCAAAAATATTTTTGCGTGTGCGCCTGAACGTCGCTGGATTGTGCTAAAGCTAACTCTTCCTCCTGGTAAAATGACATTTTTTCCGGTGTGGTAAGGATTTCCATTGCGCTGCGGAGCTCTTGATCGTTTTTAATAAAAAGGCGCAACTCCTTTTCTATTGGTTTGTCAGCGCCATAGTTTGCGAGCTCAGGGATAAGGCTGTTAGTCCAAAACTGGTAGAGAACTGACTGCATTTTTTTCCATAACGCCAGGAATTCTTTTTGAGAGAGCCGAGATAATTCTTCGAGCTTTTCAATTTCTCTCTGCCAATTTTGTACATTTTTTACATCGCGTTGCCACGCATCCCAAATCTTCATGCGAATAGGCCGCTTAAACATGTAGTGCCAAAATATACTTTCGCCACTTGTGCGTATCGCAGGATACTCGCCGATAACCGCCATATCTTTTCCTTTAGAAATAAGGATGCTGACCGGCCACGTTTCCGGTGGAAATATTTTGGGGAAAAGCGTCATGATCGCTTCCCAATCAGAGTTGTAGTAGAACCGCATTGGCGCCGGACCCCATTCGTATAGTTCTACATTGGGATTTAGCGGCAATTTCATTACTCTATTTTTTGTACCCGCATTACCTTTTTTACGCTGTGAGCGTCGTGATCGGGCGGCTCTGGGTAATATAGAACTTGCGGTTTTCAAGCGCCCATTCTACATCCACTGGAAAACCATAATGATCCTCAATCAGGGCAATTAATTTTGCCAGCTCTAAGATTTGATCACGGGTTAATTTTTGTTTATCTTTTCGGGATTCCGTGACCGGTTTCCATTCGTTTCCACCGGTTGCCAACCGCACAATTTCTTGATCCTGATCCGCAATGTACACGCTTGTAATAAGCCAAGTATTTTTTTCAACCACATAGCTGTCAGGGGTGATTGAGCCGGAAACAACTGCCTCTCCTAAGCCGTAGGCGGCCTCAATAATTAATTGATTGCGGTCTTGAGTGACAGGATGGACCGAGAAGGCAATCCCAGAGATTTCGCTTTCTACCATTTTTTGGATTACAACCGCTACAGAAATACGTTGGTTGTGGAGCCCTTTCTCAAACCGGTAAAAAATTGCACGGGGCGTGAAAAGCGATGCCCAGCACTTTTTCACATTTTCCAAAACTGAAGTCTGAGTTGTGTTGAGAAACGTATCGAGTTGGCCGGCCCAGGCGGCGTGGGCACTGTCCTCGGCCGTTGCACTTGATCGCACTGCCACGTAGCGAGTCTGAAGCTTTTCAAATTGATCGGTAATTTCATGCTCAATGTCTGAGGGCATCTTGGCCGCTATTATAAGTGTCTGGATGCGCGTTGAGGCCTGCTCCACCGAGTGCATTTGTTGAGGGTTGACCGAATCGAGCGCCGCCTCAATTTCTGCTTCCAACCCGTTTGCTTTAATAAAAGCGTCAAATGCCTGTGAAAGTAGCACAAACCCAGGCGGAACCGGAATCCCAACGCGTGTCATCTCCCCGAGTGAGGCTCCCTTACCACCGGCGAGGGCCGCATCGTTTTTAGTGATATTTTTGAAATGGCGTGTGAATGTCATGCTATTTATATTATGGTCTATGGCAACGATATATGGTAGTATATATGGTATAAAAATGCAATGGACGAGCTTCTAAAAAAATTGCAAGGCCGGCACTGGTACCACCAGCGTTTTGATGCCGCGCCGCTTTATTTGTCGATGATCGGGAAAGCCGAGACCTTTCGAGAGGAACGCAAGCCCGCCGGGACCGAAGCTGTATGGCGTATCTGTTTTTATTCCGAAGGTTCGGGGGACTGGTATCTGGATCAAGAGGATATTGACCGGGGTGCTAAGATTATCACCAAGCTCTGTGAGACATCCGCTGATGTAAGTGGCGGACTGATGCGCAAGTGGGAACTAGATGAACGGGCGTTCCAGGAGTATTTTGACCAGTTTGAACCAAAAAAACTTGTCGATTTTTCCGACCTCAAGCTTGTTGAAGAATACCGGCGCTATCGCGATTTGGCATTCAATCGTTCCAGCTCCAGCTCAATAATTGACCACTTTGCTTTAGGTACCGACCGCCAAATTGCCGAGCTGTTGCGTTCCGAAGTCGGAAAAATGAGTGAGCCGGAGTTCAATACAATTTTTTCGGTTGCGACCGCGCCGATCAGTCAATCATTTATTAATGAAGCGGAAATTTCGCTTTTGAAAATCGGGGAAGCGGTACAAGCAGGCGAAAAAATTGACTCCCCCGTGATCCGACAGGCGATTAAAACGCATGCACAGCGCTATTTCTGGATTGCAAATAATTACGTGAAGGAAAAAGAATTATCACCCGATTATTTCCAGGAAGAGCTCGTCAGTTGGGTTGATTCGGGTAAAGATCTTAAGAAAGAATGTGAACTGATTGAACAGACGCCTGTTGTCAACCGCGCGCGTAAAGAAAAACTGATGCAGGAGCGCACTTTCAGCAAGCATTCCCAACGGCTCTTAAAAGTCTCGGAAGATTTTACCACCTGGCAGGATGAGCGCAAAAAAGCGACCTATCTTTCGATCCACCTTGGATGCCAAATTTTAGGGGAAATGGCGCGCCGGAGGGGAATCGAGATGGAACTTACCAAATATTTGCTGCCTTCCCACGAGGTTGAAGGATGGTTTCTTGAGGGTTCTGTTACTGCGCGGGAATTAGCAGAGCGCAAAAAGAATTGCGTTGTTGTTTTTACACAAGATACGGAAACTGTCTACACCAAGGATGCGATTGAACAGATTCGAACTGCATTATTCGGTGAGCACGATGAGCATGAAATTCAGGATGTGCGCGGGTTGGTTGCCTCCACCGGCCGGGCGATCGGGACGGCACGGATTGTCACGAGCGCGGAGGACATCGGAAAAGTACTCGAAGGCGACATTCTCGTGGCAGTGATGACCCGCCCGGACTACGTGCCGGCGATGAAAAAGGCGGCGGCAATTGTAACGGACGAGGGTGGGATTACCTCGCATGCGGCAATTGTGGCCCGAGAGTTGCGCGTGCCGTGCATTATCGGCACCAAGATTGCGAGCAAAGTCTTTAAAGACGGCGACAAGCTGGAAGTGAACGCGAATCATAATTGGGTGCGGAAATTATCCTAAATATTTCGCGGCCATTATCTTCTCAGAAACGCTCAGCTGCGCCACCGCGTATCTTCGCTCGTCCTCGGCCTGCGATCCCGATGCGCCCTAATTCTCAGGCCGGTTCGGGAACCATGGTCGCGACGGCCTGCGGATGTTCTTCGAAGACAATGGCCGCTTATCTGCAGGACCATCAATAATATATTCCCTGCTTCGTAAAGAATTTTGCCTGCTTGACAATTGCCGGAAAGTGCTAAGATAGGAGTGTGGATTGGGCACTGGCAATAAAGTTCGCCCATATTATTGGGACTGCACTAGGAGTTGGCGGCGCGACTCTGGGAGAGGTTTTCTATCTCAAAGCCGCTCGCGATGGGAAAGTTGATCCGCACGAAAACGACGCGTTGCGGACTATTTTTTATGTGCTGCGTATTGGAATGGCACTCTTGATTCTCTCCGGCTTCGGTTATTTCATCCTGTTGCGCCTGGAAGGCCATACCGCCCCGCTTTTGGGAGCACGGATGTGGGCCAAGCTCACGATCATTCTGATTCTGCTGTTTGGCGTGGTGGCCTGGCATACTCGTAAAGTGCCGATGTGGTTGGGGAGCGCCATCTCGCTTACTAGTTGGTATGCGGCATTGATTATCGGCGCATGGCGCGGGATTCCGGGTACGTATTTATCACTGATGCTCTGGTACGCCGGCGCGATTGTTATAGTGGGAATCGTTCTGCTTATTATCCGGTGGGCGCTAAAGGTGAAAGAATGAGCACGTTTACCGAACTTACGCTTGTATTGCATATTGTCTTCGGGCTCATGGGCGTGATGGCGATCTATTCCGCTCTAGTGGTTCTGATGAAAGACCGCCCGACGGTTGGATTCCTACGCTTTATGAGCGTGTCCGGCTTACTGTTTGTGCTGCTTTCATGGATTTCGGGGGCCTACTACTACACCACGTATTACGGTTCGGCGGTAAAACCGATTATCAAGGCCGGGAAGTTCCCCTGGGCGCATGCTTTGATGATGGAAGCCAAAGAGCACACATTCTTGCTGTTGCCATTTTTGGCTGCTGTACTTGTGTTTGTTGTGCTGCTTAGTAATACGAGCCTTCTCAGCAACCCTCGTGTACGTCGGCCGCTTGCAACGTTAGCCGGAGTCGCATTTACGCTGGGGGCAATAATCGCGTTGGCAGGCGTGGTCGTGAGTGGGGCGGTGAGGTAATTATGGTGGATAAACACTTTCGGACATTGTATGCATTCGCAATCAGTGCCTCAGTAACAGTTCTGTCTATCGCGATTATTACGATTTGGGCGGATTTGTACGCCCCGCTTAAAGATTGGCTGAAAGCGATGTTCACTCACCACTGGATCGGCAAAAGCGTACTTTCGGCTGCCCTGTTTCTGATCTTAGGCGGGGTGATTGGGCTTCTGGTTTCTAAAGTGGACGAAAACAAAATCGCCACCGCATTATGGTGGCTTGTGGGTTGCTCAATTATTGCAACACTTGCAATCTGGGGATTCTACCTGATCGAGACGTTCTAGAGATCAATCTCCATTCATATAAAAAGAAATCCAGCGACCCCCGATGGGTCGCTGGACGTCAACGCGTAAGTGGGACTACTGACCCCGCTCGCGCAGAAGGACGTGGTATCCCGAGTAAACCGAAACTCGATCAAGGTCCTCAGGGCTTTTCACGACGCTTTGGTTGCCCGTGTAGGTATCGAATGCCCACACACGACCTTTACTCGTTACGTAGTCGGTGACGCAAAGAAACGCGTGGACTTGCGGGTCCTGCAGCCCCCTCCAGTAGGCATGGTTTCCGAGCGCTACGATGTAAGTGTCATCGGGCATGGTTGCCATAACAGGGCACTGGGCCATGAAAGACAAAAGCCCTTCGGCTGTCGCCAGGTCAAAGCCCGAGAGCTCCGCGTAAACCTTGATGGTTCTTGCGGTCATCCCATTTCGTGTGATCTGCGCAAGGCGGAAACGGCCCATCCCTTTATGCTTATTGCCGCCGGGGATTTGAGGGGGAACGTCTTGTGCTCTCCACTTGAACCCCAGTTCTTTCACCCGAACAGGGAAACCATGGGTAGTGCCTTTCTCTACGTCGATTTCGTAGACCTGTGAGCTCACTCTCCAGCCCAGCTTCTCGATTTCGAGAAGGTCTGCCTCGTTCTCGATGATGCCCTGAAGGGCACTGAGAGCTTGATTTGGGTCGAGGGAGCCATCCTTCACGCGTCGGAAGAGTTCCCATTGTCGTTTTGCGATTTGTCCGAGTGTGTCGTCTGTGACAGTTGTGTGTGCCGTCATGACAACCTCCTATAGATTTTGAATGTCCCCGCCTGTAGTTTTTCAACCTTAGCGAAGCGCATAAAGTATATGCATTCTCGCTTGTACTGTCAAGGGAGATATATAAAGCAAAAGCACAAAGTGCTTTTAAAATATTTTTTTGGTGCCGAGGGTGGGAGTCTAACTCTTATGGATTTGGAGTGCTCTCACCTTCAACTGGTGCCGGCTCGGGTGTTACTTCGTTGGGTTGGGCCTCGCCTTCCCCAGTTTCCGGATTTGTTTTTGCCGCTTCGAGGTTTTGTTCCACGCGCTCAGTTGCTTCTTTTGTGAGCTCTTCATCAAACATTTTTAGTAGTTGGGGTAGGGCTTCAAGAATTCTCGGAAGCAATCTGATTCCTTCTTTGAATGCCTGTGCCAATGATTGGGCGACTTGGGGATCAAGCTCCCCCATTGAAGGGGTTGTAACATTTCTGCCTTCTCGTGTTTTGCCGCCAGTAAGGATGCTCTCAAGGTCGGTTGGATTGAGTTTCTCAAATGCCTTGAACAACTCGTTAAGCTTCTCTTGGAGGATTCGTCCCTTTTCCTCTTGAATAAGCTGTTCTTTCCCCTTTTCTTTTTGTTGGCCTTTAAGCTCTTCCTGTTGCTTCTTCAGAGCTTCTTGTTCAGTTTGGAGTTCTTTTAACCTCTGCTGGTCTGACAGCACGCTTGGCGGCTCTTCGTTGGGTTGAGGTAACCCCATCTTTTTTCGAATCTCGCTGAGTTGGGCCTTTGTGCCCTCGATTGATTGGGTTAATGGCGGAACTTGTTGCTGTTTTACTTCGGCTTCGTGCGCAAGGTCCCCTAATTGTTCTTCTACTGTGAGGCGGGCTTCCGGTTGTTTCCCAGCATTAATATCTACCCCCCTTTCGCTGGGATTTGATTCCGGTTTATTTATTTTTTGAGCGCTTTCAAGTTTTGGCATATGTTTAATTGAATGAAAGAAATCCTTTGCTTCACAATACCAAGTTCTAACTATATTTTCT
>JAGVHQ010000039.1 GCA_020056565.1 Candidatus Berkelbacteria bacterium | reverse complement strand
CTCTGAAGGATAAGCACGAGTCAACGGGTGGGGCCTCAATTGTATTGATCGGTCCGAAAGGGTCGTTAGAGCGGCATGGGGCATTTTATTCAAAGCGTCACCTGCACTGCGACCCACAAAGCGCCAAAGAGTTGCGCCGTGCAGATGGGGATGAAGTGCGTGTACGTATACAAGGCGCGCGCGGACTTATCTTTGAACATGTAATTGTACGGGTACGGGGTGATTACCGCTTGCGGTTGCATCTGGATACCGATGAAGGCAATGCCGCCGGTCTCACGGGCGGGGAACATGCCGAGGTGCTTCAATGATCCTCGTCTTGAACGGAGGATCTAGTTCTTTTCGTTGGGCGCTTTTTGATCCGAACATCGCTGAAGTAGAAACAGTTAATCCGGTTAAAGCGGGTGTAGCAAAAGGTTTATCCGGGAGTGCCAATTATCAAACAGCGGTAGCCCAAATGCGGCTTGCGCTGGAAGATTATTTGCCACTGATGCGCGTTGTTGTGTATCGCGTTGTGCACGGGGGAGAAGTATTTTCCGGTCCGGTTGAAATAACCTCAAAAGTCTTGCATGCAATACGTGGCCTGACTCCGCTCGCTCCTTTGCATCAGGGAGTTGCATGCATGCTGATTGGAGCAGGACGTCGGATGTTTCCCCACCTTATCCATATAGCGGTTTTCGACACCGCATTCTTCCATAATCTTCCCTTGCCAGCACGTACCTACGCGTTGCCGTGGGAATGGACTCAACGGTATACCATACGGCGCTACGGTTTTCATGGTCATTCCCATAAAGCGGCTGCGCAGTACGCCGTTGCGTTCTTCCGGAAGCGTCATCCACACACGCACAAGCCGGTTAAGATTGTGACCGTTCACCTTGGAGCGGGTATGAGCGTGACCGCACTTGTTGGTTTAGAGCCGCGCGATACAACGATGGGCTTTACCCCGCAGGACGGAGTGCCAATGATGACGCGCTCGGGCGCGCTTGACCCTGACTTGATTGAATTTCTTGTCAAAAAGGAAGGACTCAAGGTGTTTAACCGCTTACGAGAAAGCGCCGGGATTAGCGCAGTTGCCGGGACCGCGCCTGACATGCGCGATGTGTTATTTGCTGCCGGATACCCTGTAGACGATTCCGACTGGGAACCCCATCACGCTTCCGGTAAGCGGACACCGTCACCCTTAGCACGCTCACGCGCCCGGCTTGCAATCGATATCCTTTTAAATAATGTAGTAAAAGCAATTAGTGCCTATCGGGGTATTTTGGGCGGGCTCGATGTTGTGTGCTTTACCGGTGGAATCGGTGCCGAATCTACATGGCTGCGCGAAAATATTGTTTCTCAAGTTGGAAAAACCGGGTCGTTCTACGCGGTACATATTAAAAATGCGGAAGAGCGCGAAATGGCACTGGAAGCGTTCCAGTTCACTCGATCTCTGTGATAAACTAAAGTTGATTTTAGGAGGGAGGAACCTGAGCGAAGAACTCGTATGGCGGATCGGTGGTGAAGCCGGAATGGGAATCAAAGCGATTGGCGCCACTTTTGCCCGAATGTGCACGGCGGCGGGCTACCACGTGTTTGATGAGGCAGAATATCCCTCTTTAATTCGGGGTGGGCATAATACGCATCAAGTTGTGGCATCCACCGTTGCGGTACATGCAGGGCGGGAGAAGATCGATGTACTTGTAGCGTTAAATGACGAAAC
This sequence comes from Candidatus Berkelbacteria bacterium, assembly GCA_020056565.1. Taxonomy (GTDB): domain Bacteria; phylum Patescibacteriota; class UBA1384; order JAGVHQ01; family JAGVHQ01; genus JAGVHQ01. Next base: position 19,742 of record JAGVHQ010000039.1, on the reverse strand, counting down.
CATTACTCGCCACGTCCAAGAGTTATTCCCCAAGGGGGGGGTTGTGTTTGACCAAGCGCGCTCAAAGATTGACCTACAAACACAACGCTCGGACGTCACCTTTTACGATGTTCCCTTCGTTGAGCTTGCAGCGCAGTATGGTGGCGATCTCATGCGTAACACGGTTTCTCTGGGGGCAACAGCTGCTTTATTTGACACCGACTTTCGGCTCCTTACCGAGGCGCTTAAAATTACATTCAAAGGTAAAAGTGCCCAGATCCTAAAGCAGAATGCGCTGGCGGCACAGAGTGGGTACGAGTACGTGCGCAGAAAATATCCCCAACATATTCCATGGAAATTGATCCGCCAACCAGCGGAATCATCCTTAACGCATCGTCACTTATACCTCACGGGAAACGACGCGTTAGCGCTCGGGGCATTACGGGGCGGGATGTCATTTTACGCTGCTTACCCCATGACACCTACATCCGCTCTTCTAGAGTTCTTTGCGGAGCACGCTCCGCGTTTTGGTTTAGTAGTTAAACACGCTGAAGATGAGATCGCGGTGATTAATATGGCGCTTGGTGCCAGTTATGCGGGCGTACGCTCAATGATCGCCACTTCGGGCGGTGGATTCTCGTTAATGGTGGAGGCACTCGGCCTGGCGGCAATGACAGAAACGCCGCTGGTGATTAATTTGGGGCAGCGCCCTGGCCCGGCTACTGGTCTACCGACATGGACTGAGCAAGGAGACTTATTATTCGCCTTGCATGCCGCACAAGGCGATTTCCCCCGTTTCATTGTGGCGCCCGGAGATATGAACGAGTGTTTTTTTGAAACAGTCCGCGCCTTTAATTTGGCAGAAAAGTACGAGGTGCCGGTTATTATCTTGACCGATAAATATATTGCTGAGTCGCATCATGATACGCCGGAATTCTCCCTTGAAGAAGCGGCCGTGATGCGCCCACCTGCTTTTGTTTCGAGTTCATCCGACGAGCCGTACGAGCGGTACAGCTTGCATTCGGCACAGACTTCAACACGCCCTTTCCCCGGAACTAAAGGAGGGATTTACGTTGCTAACTCTGATGAGCACGACGAGGTTGGTTATTCCGAGGAAGATGCCACGATCCGCACTGCGATGATGCAGCGGCGATTAGGGAAACTCACTGCTTTTGAGAAGGAACTTCCGCAACCGGTAGTGGAGGGTGAACCGAACGCTCAAGTGAATATCTTGTGCTGGGGCTCAACAAAAGGGCCGGTGCGAGACGCGATCCGCCTGCTTGCCGAAAAAAAGATCTCAGCTAATTTCCTTAACATTACATGGATGTATCCATTCCCTGAGGCCGCGGTAGCTGAGTTTGTCCATAACGCGCACCATCTTGTACTAGTGGAGAATAATTACTCAGGCCAATTCGGCTCACTTGTGCAGCTTCACACTGGCAAGAAAATCCCCTATCGTCTTTTAAAATACTCTGGCCGCCAATTTTACCCTGAAGAAATCGTACGGAAAATCGAGGAGATTGTCACTCATGCCTAATGCGCAAAAGCCATTAACCATCATAGCTCCCAAGACGGCCGTCAAGGGAGGCAAGCAGAATTGGAACACGCGTGTCTTCCCCACCTGGTGTGCGGGATGTGGGGACTGGGGTGTTTGGGCGGCGTTAAAACAGGCCCTTACGAACTTAGGTAAAAAACCGGAAGAAGTCGTGATTGTGTATGGGGTCGGCTGCTCCGGAAATATGACCAGTTTTGTGAACACCTACGCCTTTCACGGTTTGCACGGACGGGCCCTGCCCGTGGCGGAAGGGATCAAACTTGCCAACAATAAGTTAACAGTAATCGTTGTAGCTGGTGACGGCGACGGGTATGGCATTGGTGTGGGGCATTTTATTCACGCTTTACGGCGCAACTTCGATCTGACCTATATCGTGCATAACAACGCGGTGTACGGGCTTACAACCGGCCAGACATCACCCACGGCACTCAAAGGGTTCAAATCAAAATCCACACCAGAAGGCGTGATCGAAGAACCCGTTAATCCCCTGGCTTTGGCGATCGCTACAGGAGCGACTTTCGTATCGCGCTCCCAGGCGGCCGATATCCCCCACTTAGCCCAAACAATTGAAGCGGGTATTAAACATAACGGTTTCTCGCTTGTGGATGTGTTTCAGCACTGCGCCACGTTCAATAAAGTGAATACTGTTCAATGGTATCGGGAGCATGCGTATAAGCTCGAAAAGCCGTTCGGGCCACAGGAGAAAACAAAAGCGATGGGAAAAGCGCTTGAGACCGGGCGGTACCCGGTTGGGGTGCTGTATCACGAAGAACGTCCGGCCTATGACGATGAGGTCACGGAGCTCAAAAAAGGACCGTTGGTAGAGCGCGACATCTCGAATGTGGATATCACTCCCCTCTTTGATGAGTTTCGGTAATTAACTTCTCGTCTTTTGATCTTGTAAGATGCCACATTGAATATCTCTGTGGTACAATTATTACGTGTATCTCAAAGAAACTAGAATTAAAGTTCAAGAATTACGGAAACGAGGCAGAACATTTCGTGAGATTCGTGCCGTGGTAGGAGACATACCAAAGAGCACTCTTTCTTCTTGGCTAAGGAATACTAAACTAAAACATGTTCATCTCGTGAGAATACAGAGGATAAAGGACAAACATTTAAACCGAGTGCGTAAATTGGCACTTATGGCTAACCGAATAAAGCGCGAAAAGTACCTAAACAATCTTCAAAAACGGAATAAAGGAATGGCTGAATTGATCCTGAATAATAGGAAAACTTCTCTTTTAGGACTGGCAATTCTCTATCTTGGTGAAGGATCAAAGACGCCAAAAGGCTCACTTATGCTCGGAAATTCAAACCCAGGGATTATCCGACTATTCCTTTATCTCCTAAGGAAATGCTACGCAATAGATGAGAAGAAATTTAGGTGCACAGTTCAATGCAGATCAGATCAAAATAGTGAGGAATTGCAGCAATATTGGCTACGAATTACAAAAATACCAATTAACCAATTTTATCAAACGCGCAAAGATGCCCGAACAATAGGGAGAATAACCAAGAAACAAGATTATCACGGAGTTTGTCGTATAGATTATTTCTCGGCTGATATCTATAATGAGTTGCAGGTCATCGGTAAAATACTAATAGAGAGTTCTGGGCCGTTAGCTCATCTGGTAGAGCGCCACAATGGCATTGTGGAGGTGACCGGTTCGATCCCGGTACGGTCCACCATTTACTTCGAGCAAAGCAAGAATCTGTCCCGACCCACTGAATGAAAATAGGTTCTGTCATGGTTTACTTCGAGCAAAGCGAGAAGCTATCTCGACTACGAATTTCTAGGTTAGAAGAGAACCGTCCCCTCCCTATTCCCTATAGAAGAACCCAAAGGGTAGATATATGGAAATAAAAAGACCAAAATCCAAACAGCCAATTCCCGATAATGCCAAAAAAGTTTTTGACGGAGTGCTTTTTGATGTCTATCAATGGGAGCAAAAACTTTTTGATGGAACAAAAACTCTTTTTGAAAAGTTAAAACGCCCCGATACTGTTGTGGTGTTTCCAGTTTTAGATGACGGGCAAATTATACTCACAAAGCAAGAACAACCAGGCAAAGAACCTTTTATCGGGGCGACTGGTGGACGAGTTGATGAGGGCGAGGATATTTTGGAAGCCGCGAAACGCGAATTGCTTGAAGAAACAGGATATGAGGCGTCGGAGTTTATTCTCTGGGACGCTCAACATCCAACATCAAAAATTGACTGGGTTGTTTATACTTTCATCGCGAAAGGGTTGAAGAAAGTGGCGGATATTAATTTAGACGCTGGTGAAAAAATTACCTTAAAGCCAGTCAATTTTGATGAATTTGTTGATATAGCAATCGGTCAAAATTTTGTTGAGAAAGAAATTACCCCAAAACTTTATGAGGCAAAGCTTTACCCCAAAAAGAAAGAGGAACTTAAAAAGTTATTTAATCCAAAATTAATATGAAAACAATTCTTGTGGACGCAATAGACGCTTTTGTCATTGAAACTGAAAATGGGTTCTAACTTTCTCAAACAAACACCACCACTTATAAAATTATTTTCCAGAAATTGAGTATCCACCGTCAACTATAATTGTTTGACCGGTGATAAAACTAGCTTTGTCACTTGCCAAAAATAAAATTGCTTCAGCGATTTCTTTTGGTTGAGCAATACGACCAACTAAAGCAGTATTTACTTGTTTCCAAACTTTTTCATCCCAATTTTTACTAATAGGCGTATCTGTATACCCAGGTGAAACTGCGTTGACATAAATATCTGGGGCGAAATCTTTCGCTAATACAGCCGTAAGATTTACAATCGCGGCCTTCGTAGCTGAATAAACTGGTTTGCCGGAAGTTCCTATATTGGCTCTGATAGAAGCAATGTTGACAATTCTGCCGCCTTTAGCTTTTTGCATCACTGGGATTACTGATTGGCAAAAATGAACAGTTCCTAAAACATTAACTTTGAAAACATCCACCCAAACCTCGTCGGTTGATTCCATAAAACTGGGTCTTGGCGCAATTCCAGCACAATTTACCAAACAATCAATTCTTTTGACTTTTTCAAGAATTCTTTGGACTTCGGATTCCACGGCAGCTTTGTCAGCAACATCGCAAAAAATATAATTGCAATTTAATTCTTGCACCAATTTTTTTAAGTCTTCGCTTTCTGTTCTGCCATGTAAAATTACTGTTGCGCCATATTCTTTGGACAACCGAGCAGTAGCGGCACCAATGCCGGAAGAAGACCCCGTGATTAAAATTATTTTATCTTTTAACATGTAATAATTAGTTTAATTCAGCTCATGTATCATAGCAAAAAATTAACAACAAAGTTGGAACTGGACGGAACTGGGGACGGCTCTCCTTTTCTCTGGCAATTCGTAACTTACGACTTGCGGGCTTTGGCGCGTTGAGAGCTATCCAAAATCCGTTTGCGCAGGCGTAATGCTTTCGGTGTTGCTTCCAAAAGTTCGTCGTCTTCTAGGAAGTCGATTGATTGCTCAAGACTTAAAAGAGTTGGTGGCGTGAGCGCGATCGCATCATCACTCCCGGCAGCGCGGACATTGGTCTGCTTTTTCTCTTTCGTGACATTTACCTCGAGGTCGTTTTCGCGGGCGTGTAAACCGACGATCATCCCTTCGTACACTAACGTCTGGGGATTAATAAAAGTACTACCGCGTTTTTGCGCATTGTTTAAACCAAACGAAACAGCCTTGCCGCGCTCTGAAGCGACGAGAGCGCCATTGCGCAGTTTGATAATCCCTCCCGTAACGGGCGCGAAGCGTACAAACATTGAGTTCATGACTGCCGTGCCGCGCGAGATTGTCAGTAATGCATTCCGAAGACCGAGTAACCCCCGGGTAGGAATCTCAAATACGAGCCGCGTTGTTCCATCGTCATTTTCCTTTTGCGATAACATAATCCCTTTTCGTGCACCGATTCCGCCGGTAATTTGGCTCACGTAGTCGCTGCCGACATCCACTGTCAGTTCTTCGATTGGTTCATGCACCTCCCCGTCGACTAATTTGGTTACCACTTGGGGTTTTCCAACTTGCATTTCAAATCCTTCACGCCGCAGGGTCTCGATAAAAACAGACAGGTGTAACTCACCTCGCCCCCAGAGGATATATTCGTTGTTTCCGCCAGGAGTCATCTTCAAGGACACGTTCACTTCTAGTTCTTTAATAATCCGTTCGTGAATTTTTTGGCCGGTTAATTGCGTTCCGTCTTGCCCGACAAATGGCGACGTGTTAGCCGAGATCGCCATTTTTAAGGTTGGTTCGGCAATCTGAAGTGTTGGCAAGGCCTCGGCAGATGCCGCATCTGCCACGGTATCGCCAATCCGACAGTTCTTGAGACCCGTAAGCGCGACAATGTCACCCGAAGGGGCACGTTCAACCTGTAATCGTTTTAGACCCTGCGTGTTATACACTCGATCAATCTTGGCTGTTTCCCGCCAAGCCTCGCTTGTACCGATTGAAACAACAAGGCCTGATTTGGCGGTTCCGCGCGTGATTTTGCCGATAGCATATTTACCCTGAAAGCTGTCCCAATCGAGCGCGGTGACTAACATTTGGAATGGTTGGTCGCTGGCGGCAATTGGCGCGGGAATATGCTTTAGAATACCGTCAAAAATTGGCGTTAAATCAGTAGCTTGGCTTAACTGTTCGTTGGAAGGCGCACTGTCCCAGGCCTTGCCTTCACGGCCGACAGCGTAGTAGACCGGAAAATCCAGCTGCGAAGCGTCGGTTGCCAGATCCAAGAAAAGGTCATGCGTCTCGCGCAGAACCTTACTGATTTGGGCGTCAGACCTGTCAACCTTGTTAATGACAACAATCGGCTGCAAACCCAGCTCCAGCGCCTTTTTGAGAACAAACTTGGTTTGAGGCATCGGCCCTTCTTTGGCGTCGATAATCAAAAGCGCCCCGTCGGTCATGGCAAGCGTTCGCTCCACCTCACCGCCAAAATCAGCGTGTCCGGGGGTGTCGACAATATTAATCTTGACGCCCTTGTACGTGATGGCGGTATTTTTGGCCAAAATCGTGATGCCGCGTTCCCGCTCTTGATCGCTGGAGTCCATAATCAGCGTTTGGCTCATTTCCGCCTCATTGTCGCGGAACGTGTGGGACTGCTTTAAAAGACCATCAATAAGGGTGGTTTTGCCGTGGTCAACATGAGCAATGACTGCGATATTACGAATTGGCATTGTATCCTAAAATTGCCTTTCTGTAGGATCACTCCCAGATGAATACACCCCTTGTATTAGAAATGGGGTGATGATCCGAGAACAAACTTTATGGCTCTACATAATTGTGCGAGTGCCAAGTGCTATGTAAAGTCTCATTATCATAGCACTAATTAAGGGCTAAAAACAAGCATGAACCCTGGTCTAATGAGTGCTCGATCTCCCGATTAAGACCAATGACCAAACCGTTATCCATATGTTAGATTGTGTACAGGCATATGAGTAAGGAAAAAATACTGAAAAAGGTTTTTGCGCTCCACTCTCTTTATAGAGATGGTAAAATAAAAACCCTTTCACAACACGAAGTAAATCCAGGACTTGATAAATCAAGTAGAGAGAATTACTTGTATTTCACGTTGCCTCCCTGCCTTAATTTTCAAAGAAACTCGCCTGCAATGTGGCAAGCGGCACTGAAAACCTGGGAAGACTCGAAAACTAATTATCTTTTTTTCCCTGAAGAAGTTTGCAAAACGAAGATTGAGAAGGTTCGAAGTGATTTATTACAACACAAATTGAGTCTTCAAAAAAATAAGCACACTGAGATTTGGGCTACGATTTCAAAGACGCTTACTGAGCACTTTCAGAGTGATCCAAGGGCAGTATTAAGGGCTGGGGATAATGACGCCGAAAAAATCCTTACGTTAGTGCAGAAAGATCGAAAGAAACTTTTCCCGTATTTGAGCGGTCCTAAAATGGCGAACTACTGGCTCTATATCTTGAGTCGCTCTACTGACATGCAGTTACGCAATATGGGTTACGTTTCGATTATTCCTGATACGCATGTAATTCAATGCTCCAGGAAGTTGGGCATTGTCGACGAAAGAGCAACCTCAGAAAAAGTCGCTGAGGCCTGGAAGGAACTTTTGAGCGGGACTGGTTTGAGTCCGATTGATATGCACCCAGTTTTGTGGAACTGGAGCAGGAATAACTTCAATCCGGTAATTTAGCGTTCTTCCAGATTCCTTTGAGGATGCGGCAGGTTTCCACAATTTTTTGTTAAGCATGTGCGTTCAGTAAGGGGGTTTTATGCGGTTGAGCCAAAGCGGGGGTTGGCCTAGTACATGCTTTTGTGTGCGATCTAGTATACTAAAACAAAAGGGAGGGATAGATGCAGGCACTCGATATTTTGTACTTTGCCCTTGCGTTCGGTTTTCTTATTCTGGTGTATTACTTGGTTTTAACTCTGAAAGAGCTGACCAAGAGTTTGCACGAGCTGCCGCCGATTCTCAAAGATATCCGCGACATCGCGCACGATATTCGTTCTTTGAAGGATTCGATTAAAGGTGGGATTGCGGCTTTAAGCGGTTTGGCACAAAGTTTTCAAGGCACAGCAAAACGGAAAGGGAGGGGGTGAGCGGTATGGCACGCAAGCAACGATCAAAGAGCAGCACAGAGAGCAAAACGCGCAAAGGTCTGAATCCAGTAGTGGCCGGAATTACGGGTGCGGCAATCGGTGCAGCCGCAGGTGTTACAGCAGCAGCCCTTTCGAATAAAAATACACGCAAAAAAATCGGGACTAAACTCCGATCACTTCTTCAGCGTCGGGGCAAAGGATCGAAACGGACAACAAAGAAGTAAACTGGTTCATATTCATTATCAACAAAACAACCCACCTCTTCGGCGGGTTGTTTTGTTTGATTGCAATCAAACAACTTAGGACTTCTTGCCGCCCATGGAAAGCAAAGCCCACAAACCAATCACGATGTGCAGAATACTGTCGGCGGGGTTTTCAAGGTTTGCTCCGAGGAAGTTGGAGCCGAAGAAACCAATCACGCCAACTAAAAGCGCAAGAATACCCACAAGTGTCACAAGCATTTTCTGGCCTGCTGCTCCAACGGTATAGGCACAAATCAAGGCCACTGCACCAATTATGAGGTGCGCCCAGTTTTCTCCGTTGTCAAACCACCAGGAATCGCCAAAAATACTTTTTTCGGCGGTGGGGCCGATTACCCCAATAAAACCAAGGATGGCAAGTAACACCAAAACTATGCCACCAATTGTGAGAAACGATTTCGGATTCACGTTGCGTCTCACCTCCCCTCTGGAGGACGTTCACGATCGACCGAGTCAATTTTAGTATATGCCCGATTGGAGTGAGGCCGCAAGGTGAATTTCTGATTGTAAAGATGGGCTGAAATTGGTATAAGGATGTAGGATTCAAACTAGAATCAGTTGAGCGGAGCGAATTTAGGTTTATATTCCAGGCGCGAGGAGCGCTGCGTACCTTTAGGTACGTAAGCGACGAGCAACGCAGAAGATGACCGAAATTCGCCCGCCCGCAGCGGGAAGTTAAAAAATGGCTGATTTCTTCGTTGCTCCTCCTCAATGTGCCAATAGGCACACTTTCGTCGTCGCGCCTTGAAATCATCTTATTTTTTAACTTCTCAATCTAACTCTAGTTTGAATCCTACATCCTAGTACGAACCAGAGCGTTCGCGCTTATTCTAAATCGAAGGTGCTGTATGGAAACGAATGGACTTGAACATCCTAATCTGAGTTTGCCGGGTAATCCCCGGTACCAACCCGCAGAGCTGATCCCCTACTTCGGGTATGACAATCTGTATCGGCCGGTTGCGGAAGTTGAATTCGCTACGCTGGATGTGCTCCATGAAATCGGATTCATTCCCGATCATGATATGGACCAGTTGACGCGAGAGGTTCGGGAACGAATCCGCGCCATTACGACTACAGCCGTTGATCAACTGGAGCGCACGGTTACGCATCATGATCTGCGGGCCTGGGTGCGAATTGCACAGGACATGCTACCGGAAAACCTGCGGCGTTGGCTGCACTTTCCACTGACCAGCTACGATGCGCTCGACACTGCCCGTGCGCTGATGTTTGTGAATGCGTATCAAAATGTAACGAATCCTCGGATCGCGGAGGTTGTGCAGATTCTGACGCGGATGGTCCGGCAGTATGCCGACACCACCCAAATCGGCCGCTCGCACGGCCAGCACGCTCTGCCGATCAAGGTTGGTTTTTGGCTGGCAACGATCCTCAACCGGGTTCTGTACAACTGGAAACAGATCGATCAGTGCGCCGAAGGGATCGTCGGCAAACTGAGCGGTGCGGTGGGTGCGTGCAATGCGCAGTACGCGTTAGGGGTCGCCACGGCGTGTAAGCATCAGAGCTTCGAAGAACGCGTGCTCGGGAAACTCGGGTTGAAACCGGGTCCGATCTCGACCCAAATCGTGCAGCCCGAACCGCTGGCCTACTTCTTGCATGCGCACGTCATGCTTTCAGGGGCCCTTGGCCAACTTGGGCGTGATTGTCGGCATTTGATGCGCACTGAGATCGGCGAAGTCCGGGAGGAGTTTGCCGCCGGTCAAGTTGGTTCTTCCACCATGGCGCATAAGCGCAATCCGGTGAACTTCGAAAACCTTGAGGGAATGTGGTTGCGTACAGGTAACGAATACCATGGGGTTTTGGACACGCTCATTTCCGAGCATCAGCGCGATTTGGTTGGGAGTTCGCTTATGCGTGATTTCCCGATTATCGTGCTGAATGTGCATGTGCAGCTTGGGACCCTCTTGCGCCGCAAAGATAAGGGAGGACCGACATTTCTGGAACGCTTGAGCATTGACACGACCGCGTGCGAGAGGAATCTTGAGATGCAGGGCGGCTTAGTCATGGCCGAACCTTTATACCTCGCATTGCAAATGTACGGCTACGAAGGGGATGGGCATCGCCTCGTCAACGAAACGCTCGTGCCAATCGCGCAGAAGCAGGGTGTTTCACTGATCAAGGCCCTTGAGCAATCCTCAGACGATGAGGTAAAGCTGGCCTGGGCTCAAGTTCCCGAGGACATCAAGAGTGTGCTGGAGTTCCCCGAAGACTACACCGGCAACGCTGCACACGCTGCCCGTGCTGTGGCGGAAGCAGCGGAAGACTATCTCTTTCATGCATGCGGGCTTTCCGTATGAATGAGGATGTTAGCAGTTCAGAAGTGGAGGCGGGCCCGGCCCGCCTCCTTTTTTTTGGTCAATTACGTTAGCGTAAAGGTAAGATGCATTCGATTTGGAAACGGTTTATTATCGGCTCGCTCGTACTTGCGAGCTTATTTGCAATCGCTGGGTACTTTTATACGCATCCGGATGCGCTTCGCGCAGGCAGTCAGGTTTTACGTACACCACTTGCACGATTAGACTTAACAGATGTGGGTGTAGTTCCAATTGAGCAGCCCGCAGTTTTGCCCCCACCGCTGCGCTCGGAAAAAGTGGCTGTTTCCGGGGCGCTGACGCGCGACGGAATTATCGCTGAAACAAACGCCCGCCGAGTTGAAAACGGTTTTACTTTATTAACAGGTGACGCGCGTTTAGATGCAGCAGCGCAGGCGAAAGTCGACGATATGTTTAAACGTCAGTTTTTTGAGCATGTCTCCCCGACCGGTGAGAGCGCCTCGACCCTTGTGGCGCAAACCGGCTATACATTCTTTTTGGTCGGCGAAAATCTTGCGTTGGGTAATTATAAAGACGATCAAGATGTAGTCACGGCTTGGATGAATAGCGAAGGGCACCGAGAAAATATTCTCCGGCCGGAATTTTCTCAAATTGGGATTGGAATCGGAGTGGGTGAGTTTGAGGGAGAAAAGACTTGGTTAGCGGTTCAAATCTTTGCAACCCCCCAATCAGAGTGCACGCGTCCCAGCACAACGACTCGCGCACGCATTACTGACCTGCAAGTGACAATCGACGCAAAGCAAAAAGAGCTTGATCAAAGGAAAGCCGAAATTGAGGCCATGGATCATAAAGATAGTCAGTACAATCAAAAGGTGAGCGAATACAACGCGCTCGTCGAAGAAATAAATATCTTAATTGATGAACTCAAACAATTCGTAAGTCAGTATAATGTTCAAGTTGAATCATTTAACGCGTGCGCAAACAGAATACTCGGGACGTAAGATTTATCTCGACGGATAGGAGAGATCTACTCTGTGGTAGGCGCAATCACGATCGTAACGCTGGTCATGTTATCGTCGCCAGCGCCAATCGTTACTGAAAGATTGCGAGTGTCTTTTGTTGCGGTAATAAGTGTCCCGCCCTGGACGGCAAGTTCGCCGCTCACGGCCCAGCCGTTGTTGGCGAGCGCCTCGTCATAGGTATTTTTTACGGTCTCGGCAGAGTCTTTTGTTGTCAGCGATACAGTGGAGCTTCCTTTCTTATCGGTTGAGGCAGCCACTACCGTAGTATCTTTGACTCCTTTGTAGACCATTACATCTTCCGGCCAGTCGGACGGGACAGAAACGTTTTGTCCGACGACGCTCTCGCCCTCATCTGTTTTCACGGAAACTTTGCCATTCTTTACGTCAACATCGGCATTTCCACCTGTGGCGCCTTCAATTGCTTTCTCGGCTGCGCGTTCATTGGAACGTGTCATGAACCAACCGAGCCCAGCCACGACGATCACAGCGATCACACCGATTACGATTGTCTTCTGCTTCCCTTTTTCCACTACTACCTCCTTTCGTCGCTACGAAACTTTTGGGCTTATCCGCCAGCTGGCGGATTTCACGATAAAAGTTTGTAGCTCCTCTTTCCGCAAAATGCTCCATTTTGCGGAGTTAGAACAGCTATTAATATTGAACAATGTATATTTCACGATTTCCCGCTCAATGTACATTGTTATATATTCATCGTAGATGAAAAATGTGCAGGTGCAAACATTACTGTTGATTATCAAGAACGAAAAGATTCTCTTGGGGATGAAGAAGCGCGGTTTTGGCGTAGGGCGGTACAACGGATTTGGGGGAAAGCTTGACCCTGGCGAAGCGCCGCTTCAGGCGGCACGGCGGGAAATGAAAGAAGAAACTGGCGTAGATGTTAGGAACATAACAAAATGCGGTGTAATCAAGTTCTTTAGTGGAATTCGAGAAACGATTGAGATGCATGTATACCGCACAGATATGTATGAGGGGGAATTTCAGGAGTCGGAAGAGATGCGGCCCAAATGGTTTCGATTCAATAGAATCCCCTATTCCCGAATGTGGCCGGACGATCAGCATTGGTTGCCACTGGTGATTACTGGCAAGAAGGTACGCGCCCATTTCTTTTTCAATGAAAAAGACGAAATAATTAAAAAGCAAGTTATGGTTTACTAGAATAAGGCGTATGTTGCCACGAACAAGATGAATTTATACTCCCCGGATTTTGCGCACAATCAGTCGATACCATCCCGCTTTACCTGTGATGGGACGAATACTGGGCCGACCCTTACGATTGAAGCTCCTCCGGCAGGTACAAAAGCGTTTGCGTTAATCGTGCACGACCCAGATGCGGTGAGCGGGGATTGGCTGCATTGGAGTGTGTGGAATATCCCAGGCGATACGAAAACATTTTCTGTCGGTGCCTTGCCGCACGGATGTGTGCAAGGTACGACTGATTTCGGAAAAATTGGATACGGTGGCCCCTGCCCCCCGACTGGTACGGGAACGCATCGCTATATGTTTGAGCTATACTCGCTACGGGAATCGCTGCAATTATCAGAGGGCGCAGATCGTACGAAACTCGAAAACGCGATCGCGCCATGTACAATCGAAAAGGCAATCCTAACCGGTATCTATAGTCGAACGTAACAGGTTGCGCTACGATATATTTACGAATGATTAAGATCAACCCTTTTTCGAGGAAAACGTTTGCTCCGTTAGAAACCCCGGCCGCGTTATCGCGCCAAAGGGATCTACGGCGTGGGATGTCTCTAACGGGGTTTACATTAGTCGAATTATTAGTTGTTATTGGGATAATCGCGATCCTTGCGGCACGTGTTCTTTTTGCGGTAAGCAATGCGAGGGCAAAAGCGCATGACAGCGTACGCAAATCAGAGATCAGCCAGATCGGACAATTTCTGTATCTGGCGTGTTTCTTGCCGGGTGCAGGTCCGGGCGAGTACGACTTGGCCGATATTGCTAAAGAACTAGAAACAAAATATACGGGCTTCACACTTGTGTTCAAGAAAATTCCGAAAGACCCAAGGATCGGCACGGATGCGAAAACATACTACCGTTATCTCGTTACTGAAAATGGATCCGATTGCGCAATCTACGCTAATTTAGGAAACAAAAACGAATCGGTAACATTACCCAACATCACAAACCCGACAGCAGGTGGTGGAAAGGGTGTGTTCCAGGCCGCGGAAGCTGGCTGGAATAGTTCCAATCGCTTCTTTCAGGATTCAAACTAATGGATCGGTACAATCAACACGGAATTGAAAAAAAGTGGCGAGAAATTTGGGAGAAAGAAAAACTATACCATACCGCAAAAGACCCCAAGAAAAAATACTACTGCTTAGATATGTTCCCCTATCCTTCAGGGGATGGCTTACATGTTGGGCACTGGCGTGGCTACGTGCTTTCGGATATGTGGGCACGGTATCAAAAGATGAATGGGTATGACGTATTGCACCCAATCGGCTTTGACGCTTTCGGTTTGCCGGCGGAAAACGCGGCGATAAAACGTAAATCACACCCACGCAAATTTACTGCTCAAGCAATTCCGCGAATGCGAGAACAACTAAAACAAATTGGGACAATGTACGATTGGGAACGAGAGGTCGTAACCAGCGAACCAAGTTACTATAAGTGGACCCAAAAGATATTTCTTGAGCTTTTTAAACAGGGTCTTGCGTATCGCAAAAACGCTCTCGTGAATTGGTGCCCCACTGATCAAACCGTGTTGGCAAACGAACAGGTGGTGGAAGGAAAATGTGAGCGCTGCGGAGCAGTCATAGAAAAGCAAGAGCGCGAGCAGTGGTTTTTTAAGATTACGAACTATACTGAGGAATTGCTTGCGGACTTGGAAAAGTTAAACTGGCCCGAGCGAGTGAAAACACTCCAGCGTAATTGGATCGGGAAATCAGAGGGCGCGTTATTGAGCTTCGCGGTAGAAGGCTCGTCAGAAAAGATTGACGTATTTACCACGCGGCCGGATACGCTTTTTGGTTGTACATATCTTGTTTTAGCGCCCGAGCATCCAGCTGCAGAGAAAATAACTTCTACCGAACACAAGAAGGAATTCGAGGCCTATCGTAAAACGACAAACGCGCTTTCGGAAGTAGAACGCATCGCTGAAAAGCGCGAGAAAACAGGAGTCCATACAGGAGCTTTTGCGTTGCATCCTGCAACGAAAGAGAAACTCCCAATTTTTGTGGCGGATTACGTTGTGATGGGGTACGGGACTGGCGCAATTATGGCCGTACCGGCGCATGACCAGCGCGATTTTGCATTTGCCAAGCAATACAATATCCCCCTTAAGACCACTATTAAGCCCGATGATGGTCGTGACGACAGTAAAATACGCGCACTTGAAGAATGCTTTACCGGCAAGGGTATTTTGTACAATTCAGGTGATTTTACTGGGTTAACGAGCGATCAAGCAATCGAAAAGATTGGTAAAAAATATGGGGCACCAAGCATTCGGTACAAATTGCGGGATTGGCTGATTTCCCGCCAGCGGTATTGGGGTGCGCCGATTCCGATTGTGTATTGCGATAAATGTGGCATTCAGGCCGTTTCCGAAAAAGATCTCCCCGTGCTCTTACCAGAAGATTCGGACTTTAAGCCTACCGGCGAATCCCCTCTTGCCCGGCATCCGACTTTTACAAACACTATATGTCCCAACTGCGATGGATCGGCGAGGCGCGAAACAGACACGATGGATACCTTTGTGGATTCGTCTTGGTATTTTTTACGCTATACCGATCCGCACAATACGAAGGAAGCTTTTTCTCAAAAGGAGCTCAATAAATGGTTACCCGTGGATATGTACGTGGGTGGGATTGAGCATGCGATTTTGCATCTTTTATACGCGCGTTTCGTTACAAAAGCGCTTGCGGATGCCAAACTTGTCGGATTCCGCGAGCCATTCACGCGTTTGTATAACATCGGGATTGTGCACCTTGACGGTGCGAAGATGAGTAAATCGCGCGGCAACGTCGTCAACCCTGACGAGCTTGTGGCGCATTTCGGCAGCGATACCTTGCGCGGGTATGAATTATTTTTAGGACCGGCTGATCGAGATGTGGAGTGGAACCCGCGCGCGGTAGCAGGGATTCATCGGTTTTTGGAACGGGTTTGGGAGATAAGTGGAAACGTTCGCGACCGCACTGATTCACTTGAGCGAACAAAAGAACTCATTTTTGAGATAACGCGCGAAATTGAAGCTCTGCGCCCGAACACGGCCTTGGCGCGCCTGATGGCAATCAGTCATGACTACGTCCAAACCCCTCCGAGCAAAGAGGAATTCGCGTTTTATCTGCAGCTCATGGCACCATTTTTCCCACATCTTGCTGAAGATCTCTGGCATACTCTCGGAAAGAAAGATTCAATCTTCAGCTCTGCATGGCCCCAAGGAGAAGAGCATCTCGGGAAGAGGGTGACGATTGTAGTGCAGGTTAATGGTAAATTACGCGCCACGGTTGATGTACCCCGAGATGTTGCTCGTGAGGATTTGCAGCAGAGCGCACGTACTGCTGTTGAACATCATATTCAAGGAAAATCCTTGAAGAAAGTAATTGTTGTCGATGGTCGCCTCGTGAATTTTGTAGTACAATAAGTACACTGATTCATATAGGTTTGGATTGCATTCCATTGTGTCCAGGCCCCAGTGAACCAGAGATGTCTACGACATAAAGGAGTACGCAATGGCAATGCCCAAAAAACAAATGACCCGGACTCGATCCGGTGGTCGCCGCAGCCAAATCCGGCTGCGCACCAAAGCTCTTACAACATGTCCCAGCTGCCACAGCGCGATAGTGGCGCATCGTGTATGTACAAACTGTGGTATGTACCGCGGGAGAGTGGTGCTTAAGAAAAAGTAATGAACCGGCATCTTTCGCGCATGATCCTCATGCAGTCGCTCTACGAGTGGGATGTGCGCGAGGACGAAAAACTCGACGAAATAATTGAACGTAATATCGGGCAGTACGACGCTGAAGTAGATCTGGATTTCATTAACTCACTCAAGCTGGGAATCCAAAAAGACAAAGACAAAATTGACGCCCTGTTAATGAAAGCCGCACCAGAATGGCCGATTGATCAAGTGGCCGTAATTGATAAAGTCATCTTACGGATCTCGATTTACGAACTTTTGTTTGGCGATCAGGTACCCGCAAAAGTTGCAATTAACGAAGCTGTAGAACTGGCAAAGTCATTTGGGGGCGAGAACTCATCGAAATTTGTGAACGGCGTACTCGGAACCCTCTATCGTGAAAGTGATCGTTATGTTGCGGAGGATGATGTTAAAGACCGAGCTACTAAGTAAACTCGAACCGTTTCAAAAAAAGATTCGCCACACATTCCGCGATCCGATGTTATTACTACAGGTCTTTTTGCATCGCTCGTATTTGAATGAACACCGCGATTTTCAACTTGAACATAATGAGCGCCTCGAATTTTTGGGTGACGCCGTGTTGGAATTGGTTGTTACTGAGTATCTTTATCTTGAGTACCCTAACCCCGAGGGAGAACTGACTAACTGGAGAAGCGCCTTAGTAAAAGGAGAAACTCTTTCTGAGGTTGCCCATGAGCTGGGGATAGAAGAATACCTCCTTCTCTCAAAAGGAGAAGCAAAGAGTCATGGTAAAGCACGCCAGTTGATACTCGCAAACGCCTTTGAAGCACTCGTGGGCGCGCTTTACATCGATGGGGGGTTCAAGGGAGCAAAGAGTTTTATTAAGCGCGTATTGATCGTGCGCCTTGAAGAGATTTTTTCAAAGCAACTCTATATTGACCCGAAAAGTAAATTGCAGGAACTAATGCAGGAATTACGCGGTCAAACCCCGCACTACCGAGTACTGAAGGAAGTCGGGCCAGATCATAATAAAGTGTTTACCGTTGGTGTATATGTCAAGGGTGAACTCCTAGGCAAGGGTGAAGGCGCCTCAAAAAATAAAGCGCAACAAGCAGCGGCTAAAGGAGCACTTGAAGCTTTCTAGTTTCCGCGTGCAAGTGGACGGAGCTTTTCGTAAAGAGATAATGCTTTCGGAGCGGGCCAATCTTTAGGTAAAAGGGACTCGTCAAGATTTGGGTTAGAGCCAGAAATAAGTGCAAAGTCGAAAATCAGCTCTTTTGCGATCATCCGAGCGTTTCCCGACTTGCCTTTTTTAAGGAGAGCTTGGGCCGCCCGATTAAAACGATCGTAACGGGTCGCGAGTTTTTTGATATCCCATACTCGAGCAATAGTTGAGGGTTTAGCGTCCCATTTGGAAACTGCGAATATATGAATTCGTTGAGAAAGATTATTTTTAAGTGCAAATTGTTCAATTTTATCGGTATGGGCGTCCGTTGAAATCCATACACTCGGCTGTAAAGTGCCGTAGCCAAGTTGAGTTAACAATGTCCTTAATTGAGCGCGCAACCCGCGACGTTTTTCCGGGATTTCGAACATTACAAAAGTCCACCGGCTATTTTTTGGCGTCTCACGCGCCTGAGCCAATGTTGCGTCAATGAATTGCCGGCCGGTAGGTGTAAGTGAGTATTTTTTTGGATCAAGATCAACAGATTTCTTCACCCATCCCTTTTTCTCCAATTGCCCAAGTGCACCGTAGACTTTTCGCTCAGGTGCAAGTTGTGTGAGTTCAATCTCTGTCATGGTCGCAGCGTCTTCTAGATGAATCAGAATTTCGTACGTTAAATTGAGCATAGTCCAACACTATATGCTTATGAGACGCTCGTCAAGTTAGTCCAAAATTATTTCCTGAGCGCGTAATTGACGTATAAACGATGAACTTTGATCAAAGCGATCATCTTGACTTGCGGTACCCATTACGAGCGTTATTACCTCGGGGTTTGAACGAGTAAGGCCTAATAGGTGGGCACCAGTTTCGGGCAAATACCCTGTTTTTATACCTGAAAAACCTTCGCCAAGAAGTCGATTTGTACTAGGGTAAACTCGATCTTCATACGTGAATGTTTTTTGGGAAACAATTCCTCTTAAGAGCGGATTCCGAATAATAATCGCGCCCATTAAAAGCATATCTTGGACAGAGCTAATGTTGTGAGGGTCCAGTCCGGTCGGTTCGATAATCTCAGTTTTCGTTAAACCAAGTCGCTTTGGAAGCTCCCGAGCAAGAGAGAAATCAATCGTGCCAAGAACGGTAGCGGCATCGTTGCCAGAAGGTATTAAGCTGGCTTGCAGTACATCCGTAAACGCAATTTTTGATTTTGGGACAAACCCAATCAAAGGAGCGGATGAAGGAAGTTGATCTGGAACTGTGAGTTGGTTGGGGCGCGAGGAATCACTTAGGGCGGCAAGTGCTGTGAATAGCTTTGTGAGACTCGCCATTCCTGTTGTATCTGACGAGGAGGAGATGATTTGACCGCTGAGAGGTACGTACATGCCCCACAGAGGAGCATTAACAACAAGTTTTGGTTCTTTGATAATTACTTGTGAATACGTGAAATGTTTTTCCTCGGGTGTTAGTTGCTTGGGGAAATTGATACTAAGCAGAGTGAAGGTCAACGCCGCGAGCACCCCAATTTTTATCATCGTAAAGTTATACCTTTAATTGTCTTGAAAATCTCAGCAATCAAGGATTGTATGAGCGCGAGTTCTTTTTGGGTTGGAGTATGGGTTTTGAAATCGAGCTCAAAGCGGATTGTGATACTTTCTCCTTTCGAAGATGAGAATGAGTCGATTACATAATATCTTCGAACTTGCTCAGGAACTCTTTTGTCCAGTTCAGTTTGTATTGTGTGAAAGAGAGTTCGGCCCGTGAAGAAAGAGACATCAAAAACACTAACAGGAAATAGAGATGATTCGTGGACGCTCAGAATCCGCAGAGATTGCTCAGGGAGCGCGCTTAACTCAATTTTAAGTGCCGCAATAGGTAGACGTTGCTTTGCGGTGTGGGATGGACGTTGGACAAGATAACCCAAATAGATTTTGCCTGAGTTCTGTTTCCACTCATATGAAGCTGCTTGATCGAATTCGGAAGATGCAGGCTCTGTTGAAGGGCCGCCTACACCACAGAGCTGTGTT
>JAGVHQ010000052.1 GCA_020056565.1 Candidatus Berkelbacteria bacterium | reverse complement strand
CGCAAAATCCGTCCGTCCGAAAGTTTTGGGGGCGAAGCCCAAGCAGGCGGGCAAAAAGGAAGGGGGTTGGGGGGAAGGAATTTTTGCCCGCCTGCTTCCGTTCCCGTCCCGTTTGAGCAAAGGAAAATCGGAAGGGGGGTTTGGGGGGAATTCTGCTTTTCCTTTGCTCAATAAAAATGAGGCCAGTCCCGCCACCTGCCTGAATACTTGGAAGGCAGGACACCACAGAAAAATACTCTTTTCATTAAGAGAAAGAAAAATCCGGCGCGCGCAAAATGAAAAAAGCAAAGAGTATTTTTCTGTGGTGTGGCGAGCGGAGCGAGCGGTAGCGGGGCTGGCTTCCTTGGTCTGGTTTCGTTCAGCAGTTTTTGATAAAATAGGTTCGAGCCAAACTGTAAAGACACACCATTTACTTCGAGCGCAGCGCGAGAAGCGATAAGCAGAAGTGTGCCCCGCGAAAGTTTACTGAAGTGGGGTCATTTATAAGTTACGGCGCCGTCGTCTAGCCTGGTCCAGGACGTTGGGTTTTCATCCCAAAAATCACGGGTTCAAATCCCGTCGGCGCCACCAAGAAAATACCATCGTCAGATGGTATTTTCTTTATGATCAAGAGTTAGGCAAGATTTGCTACAATCAATATATGAGCAATGATCGGCACTCCACTGAACATCAGATCCTGCACTTGCTTCATACGCAAGCGTACGTACTCGTCGCGCTGATTATTGTTGCTTTCTTACTTATCGGGGTTGTCTATTCTTATACAACCGGACAAGGGGTGTTTGCGAAATTATTTTCTTCGGAGCGCGCAATCGACGGGGCACAGATCGTGATAGGGGATGATGCTCCTAACTTCGGCTCTGTTTCGAAGATCGAATCGAAAACGATTACTGTTTCGAATACGGGTAGTGAGATTCTTGCAATCTCTGCCGCCCTCCCATCATGCGAATGTTTAAGCGTGACACTCCCCCCGCGGGGGATAGAGCCCGGAAAAAAGGAAGAGCTGCAGCTTACTTTTGATCCTGCAAAATCCACCAAGGGTAAGCAATCTCACATCGTGACACTCACCTCCAATGCGCACAATTTAGCCAATTTTGATTTAGTAGTATCCGCCAACGTTAAATGATCCCCTACCATCCACTTTCTACGGTTTCCTTTTGGGGAATAACGTTTCAAGTGTGGGGTTTGTTTGCGGCAGTTGGATTCTTAGCAGGGGTAACGCTCTATCTGCGAATCGCACCTAAAGTAGAACGCGGGTCGCACGAACTATTTATTCTCCTGACACTTCTGATCGGATTAATCGGGGCGCGGGCGGGATACATTATCGCGAGCGGCGATTCGGTCGGCGAAGCGGTTTTTGCCAACGACGGATTAGGATTCGCGGGTGGTTTGATTGGCGGGGGACTTGCGGCGTGGGGCTTAATTCGCCTCTGGCGGTGGCCGACATTCAAAGTGTTGGATCCTCTCGCGCTTTCGCTTGCTCTTGCGTACACAATTGGTCGGATCGGTTGCTTTGCTATTCATGACCACATTGGTAAACCAACAAATGTCCCGTGGGGGATTCGGATCGAGGGACAGACTTTTCACGAAACTTCGCTCTATACGTTTCTGGCCGGGCTTCTACTTTTCTTCACACTCCTTTTCCTGCACAAGAGATTAGTACCAACCGGCACTCTCACAGCACTCTTTTTTGTGCAGTATGCTTTCGGCCGTTTCATTATCGAATTCTTCCAAGTTGGGCCGTATCATTTAGGCCTGACCTACACGCAATTGGTAATGATCCCAGTCTTCTTAGTTGGTATATACTTATTTTTTAGATTACGGGTTCTAAAATCTCTTTGACGCTGCTCCCCCATTCGCGTTATACTAAACACGTGAAAACTATTTTGATATTGACAAGCTCCCAAACCGCTCTCCGCCAGCTGGCGGAGCGGAGTACGGAGTGGAAAGGAACGCACCATGAATTCAGTTGTATTAGGAATCGGTGCCGCAGTTGCAGGTCTTGCACTTGGCGGGGGGTTAGTACGAGCGTATTTTGCGCGTCGTGAAATCCTCATTCTTGCAAAAAATAAGACCTTAATCCGTGATGCCGAAGAAGAGGCAAAAAAGATTAAGGAGCACGCGCAACGTGCCGAAGGGGAGCGTCAGGGCTATTTGAAGGAGCTCGAGCAGGGGATTCGTCGACGTCAAGATGCCTTGGATCGACGCAGTGAAAACCTCGACAAAGAACGCGAAGCGGTTGGCGCCGACCGCGAGAGTTTACGTGAACTTGAGAATAAATATAAAGAGCATATTGCTGAGCAGAAAACCGTTCTAGAGAAAGTCGCGAAACTTACCAAAGAAGACGCCCGTGACCAACTACTTAAAGAAGTTGAGAAAGATTTTGCCGAAGATATTAAGACGAGTATAAAAAAATATAAAGAAGATTTGCGCGAGGCCCAAGAAATTGAGGCACGAAAGATTATCGCTCTGGCGATCTCGCGCATTGCGACGGAGACGGCCTCAGAGATGGTTTCAGCAGCGGTTGCGTTACCTAACGAAGAATTAAAAGGGCGGATCATTGGTAAAGAAGGGCGTAACGTCCAGGCCTTCGAAAAGGCCGCGGGCGTAGATGTGATTGTGGACGAAACACCCGACAGCGTGAT
The DNA here is from genome assembly GCA_020056565.1 of Candidatus Berkelbacteria bacterium. GTDB lineage: Bacteria > Patescibacteriota > UBA1384 > JAGVHQ01 > JAGVHQ01 > JAGVHQ01. The sequence continues at coordinate 23,406 of JAGVHQ010000052.1, read as the reverse complement.
GGTCTCCAGTTTTGACCCCGTTCGCCGCTACACTGCCAAGTTGGCGTTAGAAGCACTTGTGAAAGAGGGGCGGATTAACCCCACGAAAATTGAAGAAATGCTTGAGAAGTCCCGTAAGCAAGTGGGCAAAGAGATTAAAGAAGCAGGTGAAGGTGCGGCGTATGAGCTGGGGCTGACTGGGCTCAACCCTGAGCTGTTGAAAGTCGTCGGCCGTTTGCAATTTCGAACTTCGTACGGACAGAATGTTCTGCGCCACTCAATCGAAGCGGCGCACATTGCGGCAATTATCGCCTCAGAGTTGAAGGCTGATGTGGCGATCGTCAAGAAAGGTGCTTTATTGCACGATGTTGGAAAAGCACTCGACCACGATGTGCCTGGTACGCATGTTCAGATATCAGTTGATATCTGCCGTAAATACGGCCTCAGCGAAGCGGTCACGCACACTGTGGAAGCGCACCACGGCGACATCGAACCGCGCACCGTAGAAGCGTTAATCGTGCAGGCCGCGGAAGCAATTTCGGCTGCCCGCCCGGGCGCGCGCCGCGACTCTTACGAAGCGTATGTGAAGCGTTTGACAGAGCTGGAAAATGTCGCGAATTCATTCCCGGGTGTGGAAAAAAGCTACGCTATTCAAGCCGGGCGTGAAGTACGCATCATTGTGAAACCTCAAGACGTTACAGATTTGGGTGCGGTCAAGTTAGCAAAACAAATTGCCAAGAAAGTTGAAGAATCGTTGCAATACCCCGGTCAGATTAAGGTGCACGTAATCCGCGAAACTCGCGCAGTAGAAATCGCCAAATAATGAACATTTTGTTCATCGGTGATATTATTGGCCGCCCTGGCCGAGGAGCGGTCAAAAAGCATCTTAACGAGATTAAAAAAAAGTACGCGATTGATGCTATCATTGCCAATGGTGAAAATCTCGCCTCCGGTTTTGGCATGACGCAAGATTCCTACAACGAAATGCGTGAGGCGGGTATCGATTTATTTACAAGCGGTAATCACATTTGGGACCGCAAGGAATTTGTTCCGTTATTGGATCATAAGGAAACGCGTGTGGTTCGGCCCGCCAACTACCCTAAAGGCGTAACCGGACGCGGGTTTGATGTGGTAAGTGTCGGTGAGAAAAAGTTATTTGTCGTAAACATCAGTGGGCGTTCATTTATGCGCGAGCATTACGATTCACCGTTTACAACAATGGAAACGATTTTGGCTCTGCCTGAAGCCAGAGGTGCGGATGCAATTCTGGTTGATCACCACGCCGAAACGACGGCCGAGAAGAATTTTATCGGCTACTGGCTCGACGGTAAAATCAGTGCGATCGTAGGGACGCACACACACGTGCAAACAGCAGACGAGCGGATTTTACCCAAGGGTACAGCGTATATCACGGATGTCGGAATGACGGGTCCGTTGCATTCCTCAATCGGTATGGATCTAGAAAACGTAACACGTTGGCATATGTACCAGACACCGGTTCCGCTTGAAGTCGCGGGAGGGCCGGTAGTGCTCAGTGCTGTTGTTATCAAAGGCGCAGAACGCTCAAAGGCCGCTTCGATTACGCGGATCTATCAAATAGCCTAAGAAATTAGAGCTTGGAATCTAGCGAATTTTTTTGAGAAACTCAGGATCGGGCTGGAAATGCACTTGATTGGTCGAGCCGCGCTCGACAACTTGGAATGTGCCAAGGCCTTCGATTGTGTAACTTTTTTTCTCTCGTAAGACCTGTGCCATCTCTCGCGATACCTGTTCCAAGGCCTTCTGGGCCTCTTCATGTTTAAGGCCAGCTTGTTTTTCGAGATCTTTCCAGGATGTATTTTCGTCAGCCATTAAACTCCTTACAAGTAACTACATTCCGCTTTTTTAAACCGTATCAGTCCCTCAAGGCAGCGTCAAATTTTCACTGCCACCCAAATTCTGAGTAGGGGATGTTTTTTTTGTAATTTTCGATCGCAACTTTGACATACGATAATGTATTATCAGGAAGATTATCGAGCGGGAACCATTCACCTCGATCGGAGCATTCCTTTTCAATCGCCGCTGGAATGCCGATGAAATTATCAACGGTAAAGAAAAAATCGATATAGACGCGAACGCTGACACCAGAGGGTTGGAGAGAATAGCGGTGCATTACATGCACACAGCGTAAATTACCTTTTTTGATTTTGATGCCCGTCTCTTCTTCTGTCTCGCGAATTGTTGCCTGTCGAACGGTTTCATTTTCTTCAATATGACCGGCGGGCAACGTATACTTCCCATCCATCCAACCGGTATTGAAGCGGCGTAATAAAAATATTTTTCCGTCTCGGACCAAAATAATATACGTCGCCGCAAATAATCTAAATCGTTCTTTGGTGTGAGGCATTGTTAGTTTCTTTATTGCGAAAATGCTTGTATTTGTCGTAAAAAGAAGGTTAGAATTTTCTGGTTTCCCCGCAATGAATTCAGATTCGTTGCGGAAAGGAGGCACAAAGTTTCTATCGCGATATCCCGATTTATCGGGATGAGCCGAAAACTTTGATGCCGACGCTGGTCGGGGATGCCAGATTCGAACTGGCGACCTCAGGAACCCGAATCCTGCGCGCTACCAACTGCGCCAATCCCCGTAAATTGCGGCGCTATCATCCGCCATCCGCCAACTGGCGGAGGCGGAGCGCCAATCCCCGTAGTGATTAAGTATACTGTAGATGCTGACACGAACCAAGAGATGACGTATACTTGCAACACTACGCCCTCGTAGCTCAGCAGATAGAGCAGTCCCGTCCTAAGGGAAAGGTCGCAGGTGCAAATCCTGCCGGGGGCGCCATCGCGTCGGAATCAAAGTTTATGGCTCATCTTTCGACTCCGCTCAGGATATCGCGGGTAAACTTTGTTCCTCCTTTTGCAATACATGCAAGCATGTATTGCAAGGGACATTGCGAACATACCGTTGTTGTATCTAACTGTAGTTACTATAAGGTACGATAATAAGCGAGTACTTGCGAAATATAATAATTAGATAATCATGTCATGGCCTGGTGAAAATTCGTTCTATACAAAAATCAGCTTGCTTGTAATCGGTATTGCAGCGGGCTTGTTTGTTGCCGCGCAGGCCAAAACCGCACCCACGCGTGTTACCAACCCGGTTTCGCCATTTATTGCGTTGCGGGAAGCGCGAAAAGAGCTTTTGAATCAAGAAGATGCGCTCAACAAAGAAAGTACCGCTCTTTCTGAGGAAATTCGACTGTTACAGAGCGCGATCACACGCAATACCTCACTTTCGCAGGACGCAGTTACCTTTGTGGAAGAATTGCGCCGCAGAACCGGCCTGGAAAAACTCGAAAGTGACGGGATTGAAATTACTTTAAGCGACTCTCCTTCTCGGATAGCAACACCAAACTCGATTGCGCACGCCTCTGACATCCGCGATATTACTGAGTTAGCATGGTCTACCGGTGCGACAGCGATTGCGGTCAACGGCGAACGAATCGTGTTTACGAGTTCAATCGATAGCGTGATTAACACCGTGATGATTAACAATGTTAAAACCGTGCCGCCTTTTACGATTACAATTTTGGGACCAACGAAACCACTGTTTGAAGCATTTAACGACGCTACTTTCTTGCCGAATCTTTTCCAACGCGTACGGGATGAGAACCTCGTGTTTCAAGTAGCGGTAAAGCGAGGCCTTGCCACCCCGGCCTATACCGGTAGTTTTACGGTTCGGTTTGGAAAGGTGGAGTTATGATTGCGCTGAAAGCACGTTTGCTTGTCCTAATTCCGGTGGGGGTGGTACTGGGGTTTCTAATTACAAACCAATATTCAGCCGCCAAACAAGTTGTAGCGTTGCGCACCTCGGAAGACAATGCTCTCTATGCCCTTGAAGTTGAATCATTAATCGGGCGTGCTCAAAAATTACGAGCAGAAGTAACGACCCTACGTGAAAAGAAAGAAGACCTGAATGCTACGAGAAATGACCGGTCGCTGGCACAAGTGGAGCTTGAGAAAGAGGGCGCGGCGCTTACGGTTATCGATGCGACTACCCGCGTGAAGGGTAAAGGTGTGCGAATTGAAATTACTCAGAAGTTAGAACGTGAGCAAATTGTAGATGTGTTGAATGCACTCAAGAATATGGGCGCGGAAGCCCTCGCGATTAACACTAATCGGATGGCGCTTACGACTGGTATCCGTCCACTCAACTTGACCGCGCCCTATCTAATCGAGGTGATCGGAGATCCGGATATCCTTGTCAATGGTTTGACTCGTCCGGGTGGAATTCTTTCTCAGATTCGCGCCGAAGCTGAAATTACACGCGTTGATCTGTCGCTTGGGGCGGCACTGCGCTAAACTTACATTACATGAATGATTCTCGACGCGATCGCGTCACTATCTCAATCGCAACCTCGACAATTCTTAAAGTTGCGGCGATTTGGCTCGCGCTTCAGTTCATTTATTTGACACGCGAGATCATCATTCTCGCGTTTATTGTGTTGGTGCTTGTGGCGGCGCTTTCTCCTTTAGTGCGTAAGTGGAGCACAAAAATGCCCCGTCCGCTGGCAGTCGTGCTGCTTTATATCTTTATAATCTTAGTATTTTCTGCGATTATCTCGCTCGTGTTGCCGCCGTTCATAAGTCAGCTGATTGAGCTCTCGAATAACTTGCCGAGCTATATTCAAAGAGTTGCGCCAAATTACTTTTCGTACGACGAAGTGGTTTCAATTTCAAAAAACGGAATTGAGAACGTGGCAAGCGGCCTTTCGGGTGTAGGGGGCAGTATCTTCTCAACTACGATCGGTTTCTTTGGTGGGATGGCATCGGTTTTGAGTGTCTTGGTGCTCACGTTTTACCTTTTGCTGGACGAGCAGGGGATTAAAACGTTTCTGACCTCATTTCTGCCGATTAACCATAAGCAACGGATTGTTTTAATTCTACAAAAAATTGGGGAAAAGGTGGGGCGCTGGATGAATGGCCAGCTGCTTTTAATGCTTTTGATCGGGGTAGTTGATTTTATCGGGCTACTTGTAATTTCATTTTGGGAACCAGAACTGCGCCAATACATCCTTGTTTTAGGGGTGTGGGCAGGTCTGACGGAAGTGATTCCGTATATCGGGCCGTGGCTTGGGGCGGTACCAGCAGTTCTAATTGGGTTCGTGATCTCACCCTGGATCGGGTTGGCAATCTTCGCCTTCTTTATGTTCGTCCAGCAGCTTGAGGGTCAGTTCCTCGTCCCCAAAATTATGGCGCGCGCTGTGGGGCTTTCGCCGGTGATCGTCATCTTTTCGCTTTTGATTGGGGGAAAATTGCTTGGAATCCTTGGGATTGTACTCGCGGTGCCGTTTGCGGCCGCCATCTCCGTGCTCTTTTCCGAATGGGATTCAATCCGTCGCCTTATCAAAAATACGACGTAGAACTTGATTAAAGACAGGGATCACATACACTTGTTTCGGGTTAACTTTATTTTAGCGTAACAAGAGAGTTTGCTTCGAGCAACGTAGTTGCGAGAAGTTAAAGTCTCTCCTCGCGCAGCTCGTCGAGATAAAGGGCGTTTAGCTCAGTGGTAGAGCGCTTCGTTGACATCGAAGAGGCCACTGGTTCGATCCCAGTAACGCCCACCACGTCGCTACTAAACTTTTTGGTTCGTCCCGATTCATCGGGACATCACATGAAAAGTTTGTAGCTCCTTTTCAACTTCAAATATAAATATTTGAAGTTGAGCCAAGCACAGAACACCTGAAACAAAGTACTATTTTTACTGTAGGAATTGCTGCACGAGGCGGTCGGCATCTTCTTTGCTTTGCCAGCTGTTAAGAAACGCGATTACAATTCCTTTACCGTTTTTTTCTGCAACCGCGGCCCAACAGTACCCGGCCGTGTCGGTATAACCGGTTTTTACGGCTTTGATCGTGCCGTTTTCTTTCATGAATTCCGAAATATGCGTGAGCCAAAATTCGCGGTGTCCCTCTTTTTGCTCAAAGCGGTAATCGCGCGTGCCCATGATCTCTTTCAACTCGGGCTGGGCAAGATAGCTGTAGCGCATAATTGTCGCGATGTCCCATGCGCTGGAGTAATGCTGGTCCTGGTCGAGCCCGGATGGATTCTGGATCCGCGTGTCCTTCAGCTGTAGCCATTCGGCTTTCCGGTTCATCGCCTCGATAAAACGTATCCGCCCGGCGGGCGCACCTTCTGCAATTACTTCCGTGGCGTCGTTGCCGCTTGCTAAAAACAGCCCATATAACAGCTCGCGCAAGGAGTAGGTCTCCCCCTCTTTGACTCCCATACGGTGCGGTTCTTGGTTAGCGGCAAAGCTTGAGACCCGAAAAGAAGCGTCCAGCGCGATGTTTTCGTACGCGGTTACCGCCGTGAAAAGCTTGGTCAGTGAGGCCTCGGGAAGTTTGTCGTGACTTGCTTTTTGGTAGAGTACTTTTCCTGTCGCAAGGTCTGCCACCACCACAGATTGCGCGCTGGTTTTCAGCAGTAGTTTGGACGATTCCGGATCGTCAATCAGCTGGAATTGCTTCGGGTCTTGGGGTTGACGGGTAAAAGGGTACAGGGTAGCGAGGTCTTGCGGGCCGGTTTGATCTGCGGCAACCTTTCCGCCGGCGGTAATGATTTCAAACGTTGAGAGCTTGCGATTCAGAATCGTAGGGATAATCACAAAAATAATGAGCGTGAGGATGACTGCGCCAACGAGCAGTTTCCACGGCAGGCGCGGTTTCGGTTCGGGAGGAATCGGACGATATGAAATAAAAGATCCCACACCTCTACTCTAACAAACCTGGACTCCTAAACCAAAACTGCTCCTGTGGATTACTCATAAAAGTATTGCTCTTTACTCAGTAATACAGTGTGCATCTCGCGCACGGGAATTTTTTACTCCTAGTGGGATGAGATCTCAATCGTGCGGATTTTCTTAGGTATCGTAGTTTGATTGGGGAAGGTTACTGTGAGGATCCCCGCATTCAGACGCGCATTCGCGCCATTGGGGTCGATTCGGTGCGGTAAGCTAATTGCCCGGGAAAACTGTGAAAGGGTGAATTCTTGCTGGAGAGGGTTGTCTTCCGGTAACTTATCCTGCTTCTTTCCGCTAATTGTGAGTAAAGAGTCATTCACACTAATTTCAAGTTCGTTTTGGTTAAAACCAGGGACAGAGGCCTCAACGGTGGTTGTGTTTTCACCCTCGATCACATTAACCCGGGGCTCAGTGTCCAAGCTAGGCGGATACGCGAGGGCAGCTGCCTCGCTTTCATCTTCATCCTGTTCGTTACCAGGTAGTTGGAAAAGCTGGGTGAATGGTACATCAAAATAGTGCATGAGCTGTAGTGCCAGTCCCAAAGAGGGCGTACACTGTCCGCTTTCAAGCGCGATAATGGATTGGCGCGAGATTCCTAAAGACTGGGCGAGGTCTTCTTGCGTTAAACTTTCTCGGGTTCTGTATTCGCGCACACGGCAGATAATTACAGTCTGTCTCATTGCCCCCAGTGTACAGAGGGTCAGGATGTATGTAAAGTCCCCTTTACATTCAATTACTTATCAGTACGTAGCGCGTGAAACCGTTCGGATTGTTAGTTTCTGTGGATGTGGCGTTGTCGTTACAGGCGCGGGTGTTCACTTCCGAAAGGTGGATAAGGTGCGTGTCGGGGTCGTTTTGGGTCTCAAGTGTGTACTCGATTGTATAGATTGGCATTTTAGCATTCGGGTCGGCGCAGAACACTTTGCGCGCTAAAGGGTTAGCAATCGAGAAGTTTCGCATCCACGCATAGCGGAAGTCACCTTTTTGTTGAGGTTCAGTGCGTTGGTCAACGTTCATTGGATCGTGGGGAATGGCGATCAATAAGCCAGTTTCCTTGAGCGGGCGTAAGAATTGTTCTTCGTCGCTTACCCACCCGTTGCCGATCGGCCCGCCGGAGTCAGATACGGTTGTTGTTGTGGACGGATATGTCGAGAATTTCTGAAAGTACATCTCTGTCGCGCTCTGAATGATTTGGGTGTCCGATTTACGTCGCGCATCCCGCGCTGAAGCGCGCACCGAGTTTGTCACTACTGTCATAATCGAAGCCAAGAGCCCAATAATAACGATTACAATTAACAACTCGATGAGTGTAAAGCCGAAGGCTTTACGCAAGTGACGAGTGCCAGCTGGGGCATGCGTCGTTCGTTTTCCACTCAAAACTCGTAACTCATGATTTATCACTCGTTCCATGGCCCCTCACTTGATACATATATACATTACCACGCCGGGAAACGCTCTTCCACGCGGGCAAGGGGAATCCAATACTCAAGACGCGGGTGCCCGGCTCGGCGTGCTCGTGTAAAAAATGGGCTACGCGCGGCATAAGCGGTGGGAAAAGGTATGTGTATATGACCGTTACTCCTTTTAGGTTGGCGTGAAAGAGAGACTGGTTGACGATTTGAGCATTTGGTACGTGTCTGAGGCGCCATCGGCTCCAATGTGCAAGTAAGGGATTGATCTCGTACCCGATCACTTGGCGGCACCTCGGCGCAACAGCTCGTACAAAGGTGCCGGTGCCGGCGCCTAAATCAACGACAACATCGTGTTCGGTAAGGCTGAGGTCGGCAATAATCTGCATGAGGCGCGTGTGATCAATTGCTACATGCGGTGCGCCCCCGCCTACCAGCGTCAACAAAAAACTACCGAATATGAGCGCGGTGATTGTGAAAATGGCGATTGCGCCGATTGCCAAAATCCATGTATACCATTCCATCTCCTTCTTGTTATACTCGGAGTGCAGGATTCAAACCAGAGCCAGATTGAGAAGTTAAAAAATGTGATAATTTCAAGGCGCGATGCTTGCTGTTTGGTAGTAGTTTGCTTCACCTCACTGGGTTCGGTGTAAACGAACGGAGTGAGAAGCTTTTTTTTGATATGTGAAAGGCGGGGGCTCTTGGTGAGCCCCCGCCTGTTTGTGACGGTGTAGCCACTAGTGCCGGAAGTGGCGCGTTTGGGTAAAGATCATCGCCATGCCGCGCTCATTTGCGGCTGCGATTACTTCGTCGTCCTTTTTGCTGCCGCCCGGTTGGATGATCGTCGAGATCCCGTACGCATGCGCGACCTGAATGGAATCGGCGAATGGGAAGAACCCATCACTTGCGAGAGCGGCGCCCTTGGCAGCGTCCCCAGCTTGTTCGAGCGCCAATCGGACCGATTGGACACGGTTCGGCTGACCGGTTCCCATTCCGAGCATTCGGTCTTTGGTGCCGACCACGATTGCGTTCGAGCAGACGTGCTTGACGATCTGCCACTGGAGCAAGGCCGCCCAGTACTCCTCTTCGGTCGCTTCGCGCTCTGTGGTGGATAGGAAGCAGACCTCGTCATCGGCCGCGTTCGGGTCTGGTTCTTGCACCACAACCCCGCCGGTGATCGACTGAATTGTCTCGGTTTGGCGCGGCGGAGCCGCCCGAAGCAAACGCACATTCTGGACCCACCCTTCACGTTGCCGGAAGACCTCCATTGCTCTCGGAGTGTATTCGCAGGCCACGATCACCTCGAAGAAGTTGCCTTTGGAAGTGATCAATTCAGCGAGGTCCCCCGTGACAACCTGCACGCCGATGATTCCACCAAAGGCCGATATGCGGTCGCATTCCAGCGCGGCCAAGAAACTGTCCCGCCGATCTTCCAATTGTGCCACGCCGCAAGGGTTAGCGTGCTTGACGATTACGCATGCGTCGGAACGCAGGTCATAAAGCAGCCCCCATGCGGCGTCCGCATCAAATAAGTTGTTGGCACTGAGGTCTTTGCCCCAGAGCTTTTCGGCATTCGCAATCCCGCCGGCTTTGGGGTCACGCAACACCTGCGCCTTCTGGTGTGGATTTGCGCCATAGCGCAATTCCACACCTGGTTCAAAGTCCGCGATAATTTCTGTTAGGTTCTTCAAGTCCTTCCCCTTGTCACCAATCGTAGATGACGATTCATTATACGAGATTTACACAAAGAAAACACTATTCAAAAAAAGAGGGGCTGCCGTCGCGCGACAGCAGCCCTTATTCTGCAACCTTATTCCATCTCTGTGGTTGCAGGCGGTTTTTTTGTGGGGTCGAACCACACCCGTACGATTTCAGGATGCCTTGTCAGGGTGGCTGAGATTTCATCCTCAACTTCATCTGAAAAGTGAACCCCGTGGGCAGTCATGAAATCGAGCGTTTGAACCGCGCGGACCACAACCGCGCCACCGTACACCCGCGCGTCGCCTTTTACGCCGACGGTCTTTGTGCCAAGGTATGCGACCACTATCTGTGAGAGCTGATTGTAGATCCCGCAGTCAAGCAAGATCTCCCGCACCTGGGCATCTGCCCATCGCACAAGCTCGAGTTTCTCCGGCGTCGCCGGTGTACCTACGATTCGGATAAACAACCCGGGTCCCGGAAACGGTTGGCGATTCCAAACACTTTCCGGCAAGCCGATTTCCTCCGCGAGTGCACGGATTTCGTACTTGAAGAGGTGGTCAATCGGATGCAGCTGCTTGAGGTCTCCCATATCGAGCCCCACATTGTGGTGGGACTTAATCAGCGCCCCGCCGGTTGCACCGGATTCAATTCGGTCTGTAGCAAGCGTGCCTTGTAGAACGGTCGTTGCGCCAAAGTCTTCGGCCGCCCATACGAAAAGCGACGCGTAGACCTGCTTGAAGCGGTACCGCTTTTCCTCGGCGTCTATGGTGTCAGCCATTACTGCATTGAACTCATCTCTGGCATCAATCACGTGGAGATCGACACCGGCCGTTTGGGCATGCGTTCGGATCTCCTCAATCTCCCCTTCTCGCAGGTGGCCGCCGTCGATCGTAATCGCCTGCAGACGATCCCCCAAGACGGGGGAGAGGATTGCGGACACGGTTGTCGAATCCACCCCGCCACTGAAGCCAAAGATCGCCCGCTCCTCGCCCAGCTGCGCGAGCGTGTCGTTTTGAATCGAGGTGACGATTGACGAAGGCGTCCAATCTTGCTCGCACCCCGCAGCGTTCAGAAAATTGGTCAGCATCTGCTTCCCATGTGGGGTATGTGTTACTTCCGGGTGGAATTGCACGTCCCATATGAGTCGATTATGCATCGCAGCGATCGTGCCATCCTTGCTGAACGCAAGGGCGTGGAATCCCTTCGGGAGGACGGTTACAGAATCGCCATGACTCATCCAGACCTTTTGGGCTTGGAAGGTACCAGAGAAAAATCCGTTAGGAACTCCACGTATTCTGATAACCGCTTCTCCATATTCGCGGTTGCCAGCGACCGGTTTGACTTCGCCACCAAAGCGATGCGCAAGCCACTGCATGCCGTAGCAAATGCCGAGCACTGCGGCCACGCGGCCAAATTCATCTTGGGCTGAGAGCACTTCCTCCGGCGGTTGAGGCGCGTCGTTATCGTAGACGCTTGCCGCGCCACCCGAAAGAATGATCGCCTTCACATGATTCTCTTTGAGAAATCTCTGAGCGCGGCGGGGATCAAGGATCACCGAACGCACCCCTAACTCCCGTAACGTCCGTTCGATCAGTAGTGTGTACTGCGAACCTAACTCAATGATGAGTACTTTTGGTAAATGATCCATCTTGACCCTCCGTATTCGGTTGTTCATGGACTACTAAGTCCTATGACCGTGTTGCTTTCTTCAAACCACATAACAGGGATATTTGTAAAGTTACGGTTATCATTAGTTTTGATCATAAAGAAAAGACTACTACCAAACGGTACTAGTCTTTTCTTGGTGGACCTGCCGGGTTTCGAACCCGGGTCCAGGAAGTAAACGGTATAAGTGCTACGTGGGTAGTTGATTCCAATGTTCCCGTAAGTGAGAACCAACAAAACAAATCTTACGGGTAGCTTCTTTACTTAGGCGGTAGCTGAAGCATTCTACCGCTGCAATCTGTGGTATTACGCCCTGTTCAACGTATCAGACACCCGCTGAGAGGACGGCTAAAGGTTTTACGCTAAAGCAGGTTGAAACGCGAATGCTTGCGCAAACGTGTTCTTTACCTTGTTAACAAAAGTGTTGACAAGATTTTGTGTGCCTTTATTACGAGTAAACACATCTCGCCACGCGCTTATACTGTTTAGGTTCTCCCTGTCGAAGCCAATACAGGCCCATGAGCAAAACCAAGTATACTAACAACTAACAAAATAATCAAGCCTTAGTAAACTTGATCATGCGTTCCAAGTGCAAGTAAATCAATTGTATCTTTTTCAATTCGTATTACTAATCGGTATTCGTAGGTAATTGAGATTGCGGAATATTCTTTTAGTTTTCCCGTAAGTTTATGATTTTTCAATCTTGGATCTCGAGGGTTATTTTGAAGAATAACTAATCTTTCGTGAAAAGTTTCTCGAAGATCGGGATGTTTCCGAAGAAATTCTTTAAGATTTCGTTTAAGTCGGCTGGATAGGACTAACCGCGGCACGGATTAGAGTTCTTTCATAAGATCGTCAGTAGTTTTGAATACAGTGGATTCGCCTCTTTTGATCTCATGCGTACTCATCAGGACTTCAAATTCAAGCAGTTTTCTCTGGGCAGTTCGAACAAACTTCTTCATATCTTGAGCAGTCGCTTCAATTTGTTGTGATCTTTCAGCTACTTTACTCATTAAGAAAGAGTATATCAAGTATCCTAGTTGCTATCAATTTTTGTTACTTGAAAGCTCGCTCTTTTTCGCGCCGCATTTCGCGGTCTTGAATCGTGCGGCGTTTGTCATAGTTGGTTTTGCGCTTGGAGACCATTACTTTAATTTTCGCCCAGCCGTGCTGGAAGAATATCTTTTGCGGTACAAGCAAGGCATTCGAAGAAGCAAGTTTTGTAGCGAGTTTTACAATTTCTTGCTTATGCAGCAACAGCTTACGCGTGCGAGAATCATTGCCAATTGTGGCGTTGGTGAGGTAGGCTTCCCCGAGCGTAATCCGCACGAAGCTGCCTTCGAGGTGGACGTGACCGCCACGGATCGCCTTAACATCTATGCCTGAAAGCACGATGCCGGCCTCAAAAAAATCAAGCGCTTCATAATCAAAGCGCGCGCGTTTGTTCTGTAGAGATCGTGTATGTTTCATTAAGTTGATTTTACCCTATTCGAGCCGTTGCTTTAACCATAAAAAAAGGTTACATTTTATTCACCAATGACTTTTTCTGACCAAGACATCCTTGCCGCCCTCAAATCGGGGCAGATTGTAATTCGGCCGCGGCCGAATCTTGCCGAGCAACTCGGTGCATGTTCGATTGACCTGCATTTGGGTAATACGTTCCAGGTGTTCCAACATACGAAGCTGCCCTACGTGGACCTCAAAAATAAAGTTGATTTTGAGAGCTTGATGCGTATCGTTGTTGTCAAAAAGGGCGACCCGTTCATTATGCAGCAGGGCGATTTCGTGCTGGCTTCTACAAAAGAACATATCGAGTTTTCAGACGACATCATGGGACGCGTGGATGGGCGTTCGAGCTTGGCGCGCCTGGGGATCGTGGTACACTCCACAGCCGGGCGATTCGACCCCGGTTGGCGCGGCGTGGTGACGGTCGAACTCGGCAACCTCGGGGTAATGCCGGTGACGCTCTATCCCGGAATGCGGATTTGCTCAATGTCGTTTGAAGAATTGAAGACTCCCAGTTCCCGCCCGTATTGGAAAAATCCGAAAGCAAAATACGCAGGCGCTAAAATAGCGGAAACAAGCAAGCTCGCGCTTGAATTTGAAAGCAAGGCAGAAAAGAAATGACAGATCCAGTTGAAGTAAAAATAAAAAAACTTGACCCTCTTGCGACTATGCCGGAATATGCGCACCCGGGCGATGCCGCCTTTGACGTGTTTGCTTTGAAAGATACAATAGTTCCCGCGCGAGGCCGCGCGGTAATCTCAACCGGTTTTGCGATGGAATTTCCGGCCGGTTATGTCGCGCTCGTGTGGGATAAAAGCGGTCCACCAGCAAAATTTGGTTTAACCACCATGGCTGGGGTTGTGGATTCAAGTTACCGCGGCGAAATAAAAATTATTATGTATAACACCGAGGATCAGGATTATACGTTCAAAGCGGGCGAAAAGGTGGCACAGGTCTTAATCCAACCGGTTGAACGCGTAACAATTACCGAGGTGTCCGAACTCTCTGACACTGCTCGTGGAGCTGGTGGGTTTGGCAGTACGGGCACGCGGAAGTCCAGCTCGTGAGCGCCCGGATTCTTGAAGGCACGTCGCTTGCCGCCAAGCGGTTTGAAAAATTAAAACCGCGCTTAGCGCTCCTCAAGAAGAATGGGGTAACCCCTCAACTCGCAATTATCCTGATTGGGAGCGATCCTGCGAGTCTTACGTACGTGGGAGTGAAACAAGAGCGCGCGAAAGAGATAGGAATCGATGCCAAACTCTACCATATGCCAGAGAACGTTTCTCAAGGTGAGGTCGAGCGCCTGATTGCACAATTAAATTCAGATGCGACAGTGCACGGAATTATCGTGCAACTTCCCGCTCCCAAAGAGTGGAACATCGATCAGCTCGTACAAACAATCGTTGCGGAAAAAGATGTGGACGCGCTCGGCTCGCAACGTTTTTTCAATCATCCTACGCCGCAGGCGATTTTAGCGTTATTAACCGCGCACAACATTTCACTCAAAGGCAAGCGGGTCGCCTTGATCGGGTACGGGCGGCTTGTGGGACGGCCGTTAAGCAAGCTTTTCGAATCAATGGGTATTGCGCATACCGTATACTCACCGCAACACGGCAATGTTGACCAATGCTGTCTAAAAGAAGATATTGTGATCTCGGCCACCGGGAAGAAAGTGATTACGCCCGACAAGATTCGACCGGGGGCGATTGTCATCAATGCAGCAGAAGATTTGAATTTTGATGATATAAAAGAAGTAGCGGGGGCATTAACGCCTCCCAAAGGGGGCGTTGGACCACTCACCGTTGCCTTGCTTTTAGAAAATGTTGTTTTAGCCGCCTCTCGTCAAACTCGAGGTAAACAATGAGCACGCTCACACTGCATGACCCAATCATTAATCAGTTGATTCATGAGGAAACGCTTCGCCAGACGACCGGGTTGGAGCTGATCCCATCCGAAAATTATGTATCCGATGCAGTGCTGGAAGCGCTCGGGTCGGTGTTTACGAATAAATACTCCGAGGGTTACCCAGGCAAACGCTATTATGGCGGTAACGAAGTTATCGACAAGCTCGAGTCTCTTGCAATTGAGCGCGCAAAAAAATTATTCGGCGCAGAGCACGTAAACGTCCAACCCTATTCCGGATCCCCTGCTAACTTTGCGGTTTATACAGCGCTTTTAAAACCGGGTGATACGTTTCTTGGAATGGCGCTTACAGCGGGTGGGCATTTAACACACGGGCATAAAGTCAGCGCAAGTGGCATATTTTTTAATGCTATCCAGTATGGAGTTGATAAAGACGGCCTGATTGATTACGACGAAATCGAACGCTTAGCAAAACAACACAAGCCGAAATTAATTGTCTGCGGCGCAACGGCATACTCGCGCTTGATTGACTTCAAGCGCATTCTGGAAATCGCTCGCTCAACCGGAGCACTCGCGATGGCCGACATCGCGCATATCGCCGGATTGGTCATTGCAAAATTACATCCTGACCCGATTGCATTGGGATTTGATGTCGTAACGACTACCACTCATAAAACATTACGTGGCCCACGCGCCGCAATGATTTTCTGCAAAAAAGAACACGCGAACGCGATTGACAAAGCGATTTTCCCCGGTTTGCAGGGTGGTCCGCACGAAAATACGATTGCCGCAATTGCTGTCGCGCTCAAAGAAGCACACACCCCCGAGTACGTTACCTACATTGAGCAAGTTGTAAACAACGCGCACACGCTTGCGACAACCCTCAAGGAGCTCGGTTATACAATTGTTGCCGGTAAAACTGAGAATCATTTACTGTTGATCGATTTGACAAGTAAAAAAGTAACCGGCCAGCTCGCCCAAGATCGGCTCGGGGCGGTCGGGATCACGGTAAATAAAAATACAATCCCGCACGAACCGCGTTCGCCGTTTGACCCAAGCGGGATTCGGTTAGGAACGCCAGCCGTGACCACGCGCGGAATGAAAGAAGACCAAATGCGCCAGATCGCGCGTTTTATTGACGAGGCGATTTCAGACCCGCACGCCGCGCCTTCGTTAAAAAGGCAAATTGCAAATTTTGCGCAAAAATTTCCGTTATTCCAATGGAGTAAATAATGCGCGTACTGCCGCTTGAATTACCAGAACCGGTCCGGATTGGCCGAAAATTATACAAACCGATCCGCGTTTTAGACCGCGGTTTCGTGCGTTTAGTGGATGTGATGGGCAATGACGCCTCGATTGTGCAGGCCGCCCGCGTTTCGTACGGCACCGGCACAAAACGAATCCGTGAAGACCGCGGTCTCATCAATTACTTAATGCGCCATTTTCACACGACGCCGTTTGAGATGGTGGAGTTCAAGTTTCATTGCAAGATGCCGATTTTTGTCGCCCGGCAGTGGGTGCGCCACCGGACCGCAAATATTAATGAATATTCCGGCCGGTACTCGGTGATGAAAGAAGAGTTCTATTTACCCCCGTTAAGCAAGGTTGGGCTTCAAAGCAAAACGAACCGTCAAGGCCGCGAAGATGCACATGCCCCCCGCGCGTTTGCCGAGCGCTTTCGCAAGATCTTAAAAGAATCACAAGAGAAAACTTATGCAATGTACAAAGGGTTTGTGGACGAGAATCTTTCGCGTGAACTAGCCCGTATCGGGTTGCCGCTTAATCTGTACACGGAATGGTACTGGAAGATTGATCTTCATAACTTGATGCATTTTTTGTGGCTGAGGATGGATCCCCACGCGCAATGGGAAATTCGGGAGTACGCAACGGCAATGTCTCGGTATGTAAAAGAGGTGACGCCCCTGGCGTGGGATGCGTTTGAAGAATACCGTTTATACGGGGCGAGTTTCGGCCGTGCAGAAATTAAAGCGTTGAATACGTTAATCGAAGGCAAGCAACTATCTGGGGCAGATATTCCAAACAAGATGTGGCTCAGAGAGTTTGAAACAAAGCTAGGGCGGGCACTTCCGCTCAGCGATAAAGCGAAAGCTGAACTTGAGCGAAAGTCTCGTCAGTTTACCGACGACGGCGCGTATAAGGCAAAGAAAAAACATAGCTAAAACGGTGAAACGCTCCCCGTATTTAATCGTGATTGAGGGTTTGAGCGGTTCGGGAAAGCATACCCAAGCGAATTTACTCAAAAAGACCTTGGTTGCTGAAGGCTACGACGTTGAACTTCTTTCTTTCCCGCGCTACGAAGAGCCAACCGGTAAGGCACTTAAGCGTGTCTTAGTTGCCAAAACTGAATTTTCCGCTCGGGAAATGACGATGCTCTATGCAGTAGACCGCTTTGGGGCAAAACCCCTTTTAATCCAACCTTCACACTCCAAGAAACGCAACGTCATTATTTTAGACCGGTACGTTACCTCCTCGGCGGTAATTCAGACTGTTCAACTACAACTGAGTGGCGCGTCGAAGAAAGAGATTCATAAGTTTCAACGCTGGCATGAAGATCTTGAGTATGGAATCTTCGGCGTCCCGCACGAGAACCAAGTAGTATTCTTAGATGTTTCCATCGACATCACGTTGAAGCTTGTTAAAAAGCGGGAGCAAAAGAATGTTCATAATCGAGAGCGCGATAACTTCGAAAAAAATATCGTAATGCAGAAAGAAATTTACAAAACTCTTCAATATTTTGCTGCTAAACGGTCCCACTGGGAACGAATCCCTTGTATGAAAGAAGGCGTTTTCCTACCAGCTGAGGTGATCGCTCAGCTTGTCCGTGCGGCGATTACCCTCTAGAATAAACCTGATGAGTAATACCGAATCAAGAACAGTATCACTTGAGGCAATGCGTCACTCGTGCGCCCATGTCTTGGCGGCTGCGGTTTTGGATATGTTCCCAGAAGCGCAACTGGGAGTGGGGCCAGTCATAGAAGACGGCTTCTACTACGACTTTTTACTCCCTCGTACTCTTATTCCTGAAGATTTGCCACTGATTGAAGAGAAAATGCGCTCTTTTGTAAAGCAAGATTTTCGATTCGAGGAAAAGGAATCTTCAATCTCAGAGGCCAAAGCGATGCTTGAGAAGGCCAAGCAACCGTTCAAGATCCAAATTGTAGACGAAATCGAAAAAGGCACACGGCTTACTAAAAAAACAGGGACTGTGTCGTTTTATAAAACCGGACCGTTCGTCGACTTATGCAAGGGCGGACACGTCGAAAGCGTGCGCGAAATCGGGCCATTCAAGTTGCTTTCGATCGCTGGTGCGTATTGGAAATCTGACCCATCTGAGCCAATGCTGCAGCGTATCTATGCCACATGTTGGCCAACAGCCAAAGAGCTGGAAGCGTATCTTAGTCTGCGCGAAGAGGCGCATAAACGCGATCACCGTATGCTGGGTAAACAAATGGATCTCTTTAGTTTTCACGAGGAAGGGCCAGGGTTCGTATTTTGGCACCCGAATGGATTGAAGATCTATGACGCACTCGTCTCGTGGTGGCGCTGGCTACATTCCCGTGCCGGGTACGAAGAGGTAAAGACCCCTTATATTCTGGATGAGCAATTATGGCACCGCTCAGGGCATTGGCAGAATTATAAAGACAATATGTACTTCACCACAATTGATAAGCGTCGGTTTGCGGTGAAGCCGATGAATTGCCCGGGAATGATTTTAATTTATAATGACCGTCAGCGTTCATATCGCGATCTGCCAATTCGTATGTCGGAACTCGGCCAAGTGCACCGCAATGAACTCTCAGGAGTGTTGCATGGTTTGTTTCGGGTGCGTTCGTTTACAATTGATGACGCGCATATCTTTTGCCGCGAGGATCAATTACCCTCCGAAATCAAAGGTGTATTTAATTTGATTGTGAAAACATATAAAGCGTTTGGTCTTGAGCTTGCAAAAGTCGAGCTTTCAACTCGCCCCAAAAAATCCGTTGGTACAGATTCGATGTGGAAACAGGCCGAGGCTCACTTGACGGCCGTCTTAGAAGATTCAGTAAAAGATAAAGTAGTTCCTAGTTTTCAGTTTAATCCTGGGGACGGTGCGTTTTACGGCCCCAAGATTGATTTTCATGTCAAGGATTCTCTTGGGCGTACCTGGCAGCTGGGTACGATTCAACTTGATTTCTCAATGCCTGACCGTTTTGACCTTGCATACATTGGGGAGGATTCCAAACGGCATCAACCCGTAATGATTCACCGTGCTGCATTTGGTTCGATCGAGCGTTTCATCGGTATCTTGCTTGAGCATACTGCCGGGCGATTACCTACCTTGCTTGCTCCTGAACAAGTGCGTCTGATTACAATTTCTGATAAACAGAACGAATACGCCGCGAAAATCCACTCTGAATTAGAGGAAGCGGGGATCCGCGTTGGCATTGATTCACGTAACGAGTCAGTTGGTCGAAAGATTCGAGATGGTGAGTTGGCTCACACCCCGTATCTTATTGTGATTGGGGAACGCGAGCAGCAGCAACAAAAAATTTCCGTACGTATCGCGAAAACGAACAAAGTTTCCGAGAGTTCCCCTACTCAACTGATTGCACTCATTCGTAAAGAATCTCTTTTGAGCTAAACTAAAGGAACGCAGGAGGGTGCGCGTGAGAAAAGTTGATCCAGGAATCCGCAGTACTGAGTATTGGTTGGTACGGATTCAACGCTCTACAAAAACGGCAATCCCATTTTTTGCGAGTGCGCATGACTTTTTGCGCTTGCGGTTTCGGTGGTACTATTTATGGCATCTCGCGTCGTATAGCACGCTTGTGCATCTCGGTTATTTGGCAGTTGCCACAAGTTTGTTTTTGGCTGGCTGGCTGGTTTCGGCATCGTATTATCCACAAGTATCTGTGCATGCCGTTATCCCCCCTGACGAGCCGCCAGGTGAGTCAACGGCAACGTCTACACCTACCGCCACTTCAACGGGTACCGCAACCGCCACTGCCACCGCGACAACTGCTGGTGGGGGCGCCACTTTAACGCCAACGCCGCAATCAAGCGCGAGCGTAGCCCCGGGATCAACACAAACTCCCACACCGCTGGGCGGGAGCTCAACTCCTGGATCACTGACAGGTAGTACCCCAAAACCTACCCCCACAAGCGTTCGAGTTCAAACTGGTGGGGAAACGAGTAACGCTGTGTCAAGCGAAAAAGATATCATCTTTAGATACAACCAGCTTGAATTCGTGGTAAAGGTTGATGCAAAAATACATGTTCCGCGCGCGAAGGTGTTTCTGCTTTCGGGAACATGGAAGAATACGAAGCCGGAGCGGGTATATATTCGTACAAGCGATGGTGTTAAAGTGCAGGAATTTCCCATAAGTTCAGTTACTTCTACTCCTGAGAAGACCTACGAGGTAGCAATTACAACGCCCCAAAAACCAGGCGAATATATCGCCGACATCGTCGGGCAGAAAGATTTTAAAGAAACATCTGTTACACATGTAACACTTCAGGTTGACCAATTCGGTTATATATTCGCCTGGAACGACTCGGGGAATGAAGTCCGATTACGGGATGCAACGATTTTGCTTGAAGAATACAGATCCGGACAATGGGTTGGTTGGGATGCAAAAACGTACGGTGTGGCGAATCCGGTCATCACCAACGAGCAAGGGGAATATGAGTATTACGTCCCGCCGGCTCGTTATCGTTTGCACATCGTCAAAGATGGCTATTATGCTGTTTCTACGAATAATCTTGAAGTAACAGAGCTACAACCCCTCGCCTTAAATATCGAGTTAGAGCCAGTTGTTCCCGCAAGCATTCTTTTGGTGAAGCGGGGGTTTATTGGCCTAACCGGACTTTTTGCGTTGATTATTATCGCAACAGTAATCGCCGTTGGGATCGCGCTCAAAAAAGCCCGAACACGCATGCATAGTATGTACGCGCGGGGATGACAGAGGATAGAGAGTAGAAAATGGAGAATGGAGTAGAGAAGATTACTTTTCTTCTTTAGTAGTTGCGGTTTGTTCGGCAGCGGCTCCACCCTCTTCGGTTTTTTCAACGCCAGCTTCTGCGGTTGATTCCTCGGAGAGTTTTTCAACCGCTTCTTTTTCAGCTGCTTCGCCAACAGGTTCTGCTAATTCTGCTTCAAGCTCTTCCGTACTTCGCGGCGGGGTAACCTGCGCTACGATTTCATCGGGGTCGGTGAGTACCGTGATTCCCTCTGGGATGGTGAGATCGCGTACGTGAATCACGTCATCAAAAGTTTTAAGGGTTGTAGCATCCACCTCGATTTTGGGTACGAGTGCGTCAGGAAGACATTCAACCTCAATTTCGGTTCGTGGGGTAAGGAGGTTTCCTTCAAGCTCCTCAACGGCAGGAGCAAGCCCCACTATTTCAAGCGGAAGTTCAGTTTTTATTTTTTCTGTCATTGTTACCCGAAAAAAGTCTGCGTGCAGGAGTTCGTCTGTTACAGGGTGGCGTTGAATGTCGTGTACCAAAACATTAATCGGCTCCCCAGAATTCAATTTCAAAAGTAGCAACGTTGTGAATCCGGTTTTGGAAAAGGTATTCGAAAACTCTTTGCGGTCAACTATAAGGGCTTGGGGTTTAACGTCTTTACCATACAGAATAACCGGCAGCTTCCCGTTACGGCGAAGCAGGCTCGGCTGCTCGCCGGCGAGGTCGCGCACTAAAGCGTTGATTGTTTCTTTGTTCATAATAAGTGAGTTATTGTTTGGTCCAGAGTTGGGGAAGATTTTTTAGATTGCCCTTCAGCGCGCTGTGTAAATCCAGGACGTCTTCACTTGAAATCGGTTGTTGCGTGTGGGCTTCGGGTATTGGAGCAAGTAGTACTGTGATAATCGGGCCGTGATCTTTAGCGCACATCGTTTGTAATACGATCACGGATTCGAAAATACCACGGACATTAATCTCATTGAGTGTGTAGCTACGTGTGCACACCGGACACACCAGACTGGCGTGTGCATGTGATAGAAGCTGACCCAAAATACTCATGTACTCTCCTCTTTTAGTATAGGGTACACAACAGGGTTGGTCAACTCGTCGACATAAAACTTTCGGCTCAGCGCCTCATCGGCGCTTTCGCAGTGGAAAGTTTGTGCCTCCTCTTCGCGTGAAATGCGAGCATTTCACGCGATCAAACAGCGAGTTAGGACCAGTGTCCGGGGTATCAAAAATCTACTCATATTCTTCTGCTCAATTCTTCTTCTCAGTTCTTCGTTCTCTGTTCTCAGTTCTTTCCTTGGCTTGCTCAAGGCGCCATGCTTCAATTTTTGCATGGTCCCCAGAAACCAGGATATCCGGGACTTTCATGCCATTGTACTCCCGAGGAAATGTGTAGTGGGGGTACTCAAGTAGGCGTTCCCTTTTTTCATTGCGCAAGGTGAACGAGTCGGTGTGCGCCGCGCCCTTTTCTAAAACTCCGGGGACTAAACGGCTTATCGCATCCACGAGGGTGAGCGCAGGGAGTTCTCCACCGGTTAAGACAAAGTCTCCAAGCGAGATTTCTTCATCAACGAGTGTTCGAATGCGTTCATCGAATCCTTCGTAGTGTCCAGCGATCAAAATTAAGCGCTCGTAATCATTTGCAAGTCGCTCCGCGACTTCTTGTGTGAAACGTTCCCCTTGCGGGGTAAGTAGGATGATTCTTTGCCGTAATTTTTTTGTCCCTTGTCCCTTGTCACTTGTCACTTTCCGCAATGCTCGATCTATTACATCCACCCGTAATACCATTCCCACCCCCCCACCGTACGGTCGGTCGTCTACGCTACGATGGCGGTCCTCTGCTACAGCGCGGATGTCATGTACCTTAATACTCACCGCTTTGTTTTTAATGGCACGGCCTAAAATACTCTCTTCAAAAAAAGGAGTTATCATCTGCGGAAATAAGGTGAGGATATCAAAACGCATATACTAAGAAACAAGTGACAAGTGACAAGTCATCTAGTTCTGAAAGTACTTCCTGTCTCTTGTTACTTGTCGCTTGTTACTACACTAGCTCCGTTACTGGGCCCTCTTCTTCTGTGGGGGCGGGAGCTTGCTTCTTTGCTTTGGGTTTTTCCACTGGTTCAACAGGTTCGGCTTGCTCTTCGGCCGGTTCACCTCGAGCACTTTCGAGAGGTTTAGCTGGTGCGCTATCCAGAGAGCTGCTCTCAAGGGGGCGTTCAGGTCGGTCTTGACGCCCGCCTTCGGGCTCTTCGATTTTAAGATTAACGCGGGCGTTGTTCTTTGCCCCCAAAACGCGCAACAAAGTGCGAATAGATTTCGCAGTACGGCCTTCCTTGCCGATTACCTTCCCCATATCAGACGAGTCGACTGCTAAGTTAATTAAAACTCCCATCTCGTCGACAGTTCGTGAAACCTTTACCTTCTCGGGGTTGTCCACCAATGCCTTCACAACGTACTCAACAAACTCTTGATCTTTTTCCATTACTCTCCTTTCTTTTCGTTATCTTCGGG
>JAGVHQ010000008.1 GCA_020056565.1 Candidatus Berkelbacteria bacterium | reverse complement strand
GATCATAGACACCACTTGATCGGCCGTCAAGTAAGGTAATTGTGGATAGCGTTCTCATACAAAAAGAACGCTGCAGGCGCTCTTGGATACAAAACCAAAATAGGTACTTATCGCTCGAGCTTCTTGGCGATCCAGTCAGAAACTTTGTTGAGCTTTACTCGTTCTTGTTTCATAGTGTCGCGGTCGCGAATCGTAACTGCTTCGTCTTTTTGAGTGTCAAAATCAACCGTAATGCACCACGGGGTGCCGATTTCGTCGGCGCGGCGGTATCGGCGGCCGATTGAGCCGGATTCGTCGTACTGCACAAACCATTGCTTTCTGAGTTCTTGTACAAGTTTCTGGGCGATTTCAGGCAGCTTCTCTTTTTTGACCAGTGGGAATACTGCCACCTTGTAAGGCGCTAAACGCGGATCAAGGTGGAGCACAATCTCTTGTTCTTCGTTCCGACGTTCGCCTGACGGCGAAGTCGGAATTCCGACCGCAGCGTCGGAACCCCGTCCATACGGATATTCTTTATACGCTTCCGTCAAAAATGCCAAGAACGCGCGCTCCAGACCAAACGTTGGCTCAATTACAAATGGTCGATATGCTTTCTTTTCTTGCTCATCGAAGAATTGGAGTGTGGTACCCGTTGCCTTTTCATGTTGAGCCAAATCATAATCCCCGCGGTTGGCCACCCCGGCCAGTTCCTTGAGACCCATCGGAAATTGGAATAACAAATCAGTCGTACCCTTCGAATAGTGGGACAGAGTTTCCTTAGGGTGAACATGTCGTTTAAGATTTTCTTTTTTAATCCCGTAATCGATAAAAAATTGTTCCCACTGCTCAATCCAATAGGTAAACACTTTGTCTTGGGTGCCTGGTTTCACAAAATACTCAAGTTCCGCGATTTCAAACTCGCGCACACGAAACAAAAATTCCCCTGTAGTAATTTCGTTGCGAAAACTTTTTCCTACTTGGGCAATTCCAAACGGTACTTTGATGCGGGTGGTATCCAGCACCTGCTTAAAGTTCACAAACATTCCTTGGGCGGTTTCGGGCCGCAAATACGCCAGCGACCCCGCCTCTTTTGTTGCGCCCACATGCGTTGCAAACATCAAGTTGAATTGTTTTGCTTCCGCCAGTTTATGCTCGTGGTCTTTAGCTTCAGGGACTTTTTCGTCTGCGCGGAACCGTTGGTGGCAGACCGTGCATTCCACTAACGGATCACTAAACGATTGTTCGTGCCCGGAAGCGCGCAATACATCTTGACGGGTTAAAACCGCCGTATCAACCAGCACCACATCTTCGCGCTCCTGAACAAAGCGCTTGATAAACGCGGCGCGGATATTGTTTTTAAGCATTGTCCCGAGCGGCCCAAAATCGTAAACCGCCCCTAAACCGCCATAGAGCTCTTGGGAGGGATAGACAAACCCGCGTCGCTTGGCTAAATTAGTGAGACTTTCAAGATTTACCGGCATTGTCTGAACCATATCATAACCCTTTCAGGTGCAGAAGATGCACTTCCCTAACCGGCAGGTGCACGGCGCGCCGGGCAAAATCGGCGAGGCGCAAAGGATCGTCGGTTGCATACAATTCGACATGCGAGGATTTAAGCATCGGTTCCAGTTTCGGGCGGGAAAGTGTTGCATGCACTGCCTCGGCCGCGACCTGGGCAGAACTGACCAGCTGCACGCCCTTGCCCAATACCTGCCCAATGATCGGGGCGATCAAGGGGTAATGCGTACATCCTAAAATCAAAGTGTCAATTTTGCCTTTGAGAGGCGCAAGATACAGCTCAGAGGTCGCGCGGGTAATCGCGTGGCTCAACATCCCCTCTTCCACAAGCGGCACAAACAACGGACAAGCCACACTTGTGAGTGTAAGCTGGGGCGTGAGCTTTTTGGCGGTCAGCGCGTACGCACCGGACGAGATCGTGGAGCGCGTACCGATCACGCCCACATTCTTTGTTTTTGTCAGTGCCGCCGCGCGCAAAAGCGCCGGCTCGATCATCTCAAACATTGGGGTCTCAACGCTTTTTTTCAGTGCAGGATACGCAAGAGCCGAGGCAGTATTGCACGCAATCACAATCGCATCCACGTTCTGGGTTTCTAAAAAGCGGATAATCTCGCGCGCATAGCCAGTGACAACCTGTGCGCTTTTATTACCATACGGAAGATGTGCGGTATCACCGACGTAGATAAACTCCGTATGAGGAAATTTGCCCATGAGCTCTTTCAAAACGGTCAACCCCCCAACACCTGAGTCAAAGACCCCTAGTTTATACATATTGCTCCTTACTAATGCGCACCGTTGTAGAGGGAATACGCGTTACGACTTCGTAATTAATCGTACCGAGAATTGTGGCCATCTCGTCGGCGCTGATCACCTCTTCCCCGTCGCGCCCGATTATAGTCACTATAGCGCCCGGCTTCACAAAGGTGCAATCCGTAAGATCAAGCATCGTCATATCCATGCAGATTCGGCCGATAATCGGCACCCGCTGGCCGGCAACGAGCATCACACCTCCCTGCGCATACGCCCTCGCAAGGCCCTGCGCATACCCAAGCGCCAAGACTCCTACTCGCGTCGCTCTCGTAGCGCGAAAACTGCAACCATAGCCCACATATCCGCCTTTCGGAACTTCCCCAATGTGGATGAGGCGCGCTTTCCAGCTCAGCGCGGGGGTAAGGTTGGGCAATTTCCCAAACTTTTTTTTGACGAGTGTGCGGATCTCGGGAGACGGCCAGAGTCCGTAGAGCCCGATCCCGACCCGCACAAAATCAAAACGCGCTTCCGGCAGTAAGAGCGCAGACGCGGTCGAAGCCATATGGCGCGCCACCGGATGCTCAAACTTGGCCCCGGCAGCGGCAAAGCGTTCCAATTGCGCTTGGGAATGTGAAAGATTTGCTTCCTCTACGCTAGCAAAATGGGAGTAGACCCCAACAACCGAAAGGTGGGGATTTTCTTTTATGCGCGCGATTTCAATCGGGGGAAATCCCAACCGCCCCAGACCAGTCTCCACTTTAAGATGCACCCGTAGAGGTACGGTGGTATTCACAAGAGAGTGTTCGAGCTCCTTAATGTTCGCGCTCGAAAATACGCCCACTTCAATGTGGTTGCGGGCGAGCTCAGGTGCACTCGCGGGGTCCACCCAGCCGACCACAAGAATTGGTTGAGAAATCCCCGCTTTTCTGAGCTCCAGCGCATCTGAACCATTCGCAACGACAAACCCTGCGGCATCATCCTGAAGCGCTTGGGCGACTTCTATCATGGAGTGTCCGTAAGCATTCCCTTTTACGACCGCCCATACCTTTGCGGGTGAAATGGTGCGTTTGAGTACAGCATAATTGGCACAAATTGCGCGATAATCAACTTCAACCCAGTTTGAAAGCTCGGTATGCACTGATCTATATCCGTTCAAACCGGGGCGTAAACGCTTCGTACAACGCTTTCGACTTTAGCCTCGCTTGGGTGTGATACGAAAAAGCGTCGTCCAGTAAACGCGTTGTTGTCATCACTAAAGTGGTGGGGATTCGTAGCCGATGGATATGATCCAAAGACATTGATGTGAGGGCCCGGATATACTTCACGTCATTGGCAGTCAACGGGTGTGCTCCGCGAGCGCACTCACCCGAAACAATTCCGCCTGCCGCAGCGGAAAATCCAAGGGTGGCGCGCTCGAGTGGCTCTTGGCATTGCGCACACTGATTCGACTCCAGTCGAAATCCAAGTGCCGCTAAAAGTTTAATGATAAATGCCGGTTTCACGCTCAAAAGCGCACTGTGGCGCTCGAGTGTCTGGAGCGTTGTTACCATTAACGAGTACAACGTAGGTGAGGCGTTATGTTCTACGGTTGCGCGGTCAACCATTTCACACAAATGCAGCGCGACTGTTGTTTTCGTTAAACTCGAACGAATACCCTCAAACGTCGAGGAAACTTGGGCGCTCGTGAGTGTGCCGATTTCGCTTTTCCCCTCGACAAAAATCAGATTAGTCAGCATCAGCGGCTCCAGATGCCCGACAAATTTACTCAGCGGTCGACGCACTCCGCGGGCGCGCAGTGTCCATTTGCCCATATTATCGGTAAACACTACAAGCAAACGGTCGGCTTCGCCTACATTATGCCGACGTAAAACAAGTCCTTGAACCTTATGCGATTGCACGAGTCCAGAATACTCTAAAGAGAAGGGAGAATACAGGAGGGAGAACAGCGATCCGCCTTGTTCAAAACGTGTAAGTGTCGGATTTACTCCGCACTTACACGACCTTGGAGAGAGAAGAGCAGTGAACCTGAGCGTAGTCGAAGGTGAACGTTGAGAGGAGAGAAACCTTTCTGGGTTCTCTCCTCTCAAGACCCCTCTTTAACAACAGAGACACTCAACGTGAGTGTCTCTGTCTGTCTAATTGAATAGACGTTTAAAAAGCTGTGTATGAGCCTTATAGCTTCCATGGCAACACACCACGATGGTCGAACCGAACATAATGGTGAGGCACAACTGGACAGTTAAAGCGCATACGGGCGCTCTCCACCCCCCTTCCTGCTTGTATTAATCCCTGCGACGGGATCTGTCAAGCCCACAAACCGAGAAGAGACGGAGAAGCACGACTATATTTTTTTCTGACAATGAGGACAAAAACTCGTTCCGCGTTGCCCGACAACCATGCGCTTCATTACCGTGTTGCAGCGAGCGCATTTTTCCCCTGCCCTCCGGTAGGCCATGCGCGTTAAGCCATATTTCCCCTTTTCTCCGGCAACATTGCGATAGTCGTCGTCCGAGGTCCCTCCTAAGGCGATACCTTTGCTCAAAACCGCGCGGATCGCGCTGTAGAGCGCTCGGGCATCGCTTTGAGAGAGCGCGTCAGAACGAGTGAGGGGATGAACTTTTGCCTTCCAGAGTGATTCATCGGCATAAATATTTCCTACTCCTGCGATAAACGCTTGATCCATCAAGAGTGGCTTGATTGTGCGCTTGCGGCGCTTAAGTTCCTGTGAGAACCAATCTAATGTAAACGTTTTTTCGAGAGGGTCGGGGCCGTATTTTTGCTCAAGATGTTTGGCGAGCGCGTTGGTGTTGAATAGGTCAACCGTCGCAAACTTTCTCAGATCGCTGAGTGCCAAAATAATTCCATCCGACAACTCAAAAACAATTCGGATAAACTGATTCTTTGGGTCGGCAAACGGAGAGTTCCCAGTTGTCGGTTGCCAGTTGCCAGTGGGACCCTTTACCTGCCACTTGCCTTCACTGGTAACTTGATACTGGCTGCTGGCTACTAGTAGATGCCCGCTCATGCGCATGTGGATTAAGATCGAATGTTGGTTATCAAGATCGATAATTACATTTTTGGCGCGGCGCCGAACATCTTCTATACGCCCCCCGCCCACAATCTCCAAAAACGGACCATGCTCATGGGAACGTAAAAGCTTATGCGAATTACCCACAACTCGCACATCATTAATCGTGTGCCCGACGATCGTGCGCTTCAAGCCTCTCACCGTGGTTTCGACTTCTGGCAACTCTGGCATGTCTCTTGTTCCTTTCACATAAAGCAAGTCATACTGGAATTATGAATGGGGAGCGTTCCTTGTCTCAATTGTATCCTGAGTTGTCAAACTACGTTGCCCGTCAACGTGCACAGGGTGTTGCGCCCGAACGAATTCGAGCAGCATTGCTTGAGAGTGGATGGAATTCCAGCACAGTCGAAGCAGCACTTCAAACCCCCCAGCAGACTACACCAAATCCGGATGGAGTCCCTCAAAGCGCGCCGGTGAATCACCCGGCCCGTTCGCGTTGGATTGGGGCGCTTGTGGGATTTATGATTTTTCTCATTGCGGGGGGTGCGTATGCAGGATATCGTTACTACAACTCCCCTGCTCTCGTTCTTGAGCGGATGCTGAAAAAGATCTACCAAGTCAAAACCTATGAATATTCCGTACTAATTGAAAGCGAGATCACCCAGGATGTGTTGCAATTACCCGCGCCACAGCTCAGCTTGAAAGATCTACGACGGGCGGTCTTGGGTGCTTCAACCCGCAGAGCCCAAATCATTGAAGAGAACTCCGAAGCAACAACCGTTACTCCCCGCGAAACCCTCAAATCAGAAGTGCGCATCGCAGGAGCAACAGACATGACCGATAAGAAAAACCCGCGTCTGAGTGCCAACTTCACATTTACAATCCCCGACATCCCCTCGCTTGGATCCGCCACCATTACACTTGAAACGCGTCTGATTGAATCAGTGCTTTATTTCATGCTGGGCGATTCACCGCAACTTGAAGGGCTGGACCTGAATGCGTATACCAACCAATGGTTTAGCTTTGACTTGACCCAATTCGAGCAAACGCTTAGTGAGCAACCGTCACTTACGATTACGGACGAGGACATTGCAAAGATCGGTGAGGTAATCAGTAAACATCAGTTTTTTAAAATAACTGAAGTCTTGAAGTCCGAAAAGGTAAACGGAATAAACGCGCACCACTACAAATTTACGATTAACGCCGAGGAGCTTGCCGCGCTCACGAATGAGATCCAACGCATTCTTCTTCCTGATGAGGAGCAGACTACTTTTGAGGCACAGGATTTTTCTGCGATCCCCGCAGGTGAACTGTGGATTGGGAAACGGGATTCGCTCCCGTACCGAATCAAATTTGAATCCCCGAACCAATCATCCTACCTTGTGAGCTTGAAGACGACCTATGAGCTTAAAAACTACGATACCCCACTCACGGTTGATGTCCCCCCCAATGTCAAACCGATTGAAGAGGTCATTGAGGAGCTTACCGGGCAGTATAACGAGCAATTCGGATCCGTTGACGGCGATCTCGACACCGACAGCGACGGTCTCTCAGACGCGCAGGAAGAATTTTGGGGCGCTGACATCGCAAACCCTGATACAGACGGGGATGGTTATTCTGATGGCGAGGAAATTGACAACGGGTATGACCCAAACGGCCCCGGTAAGTTAGGAGTGTAGGATTCGAACCAAAGCCAGTTGAGCAGAGCGAGTGGGGGTTATATTCAAGACGCGAGGAGCGCTGCGTACCTTTAGGTACGTAAGCGACGAGCAACGCAGAAGATGACTTGCAGTCGCTCTGCCCGCAGCGGGAAGTTAAAAAATGGTTGATTTCTTCGTTACTCCTCCTCACTGTGCCGAGGGGCACACTTTCGCCCGCCTCGGCGAAGATGAGTTTCGCCTCATCGAGACGGGTCGTCGCGTCTTGAAATTATCTTATTTTTTAACTTCTCAATCTGACTCTGGTTTGAATCCTACACTCCTAACCGAATAACGACTTTTGAGGATGTGCGCTCGCACTCGCGGCATGGATTATGCCAAATAAACCGTCGTACCCGGGCTCGATTTCAACCGCACCCGCGCGCACAGCCGCGATCGAACCCGCGATATCGCTTCCCGCGATTTCTTTAATCTGCCCGATCGGTACGTCTAACAAGATGGGAAGTTCCGCTCCGAGAGTGCGGATCAACTCATGATAGGTGCGGTAGACTGTTTTAGAGAGCTTACCGACCCCCTTCACATCCGCGATCAATTCCGCCAACGGAATTGCGTAGCGAAACGGGGCTTTACCGCCCGGCGGGCTACTTTCCAAGGGGCGATCAGCTAAATCCTCAACCCGTGAAAGCACACCCACAGTAACCGCCTTCCCGCACACAGGGCAACGGCCTTTGAGCTCACGGGTACGCTTCGGGTGCAGGCGTTGCTTGCAGGTTGCATGCCCATCAAAATGGTACTTTCCCTCCTCGGGAAAAAATTCGATCGTTTCGATAATCGAACTTTTGCCCTTGGCGAAAAAGGCGTCCCGCACACTCGCGAAGTTTGCTCCTTCCAACTCGACGATGGTTACTTCTCGACCCAAATTCGGTAGGGAATGGGCGTCTGAAAACGAAACAAGCCGAATTTTATCCAAGGCGCTCGAGCGCCAGTTCATCGGCGGATCTGACGAAAGCCCGGTTTCAATCGCCGGAATCTGCGGCGTCAATTCACCAAACGATTCCTCCAGCGTATCGAAACCGGATTTAGAACCGAACACAGAAAACCATGGAGTCCAGGCGTGGGCAGGGATCACGATAAAATTTGGATCTGCCTCAAAGGCAAGCCGCGCGAGTTCATAAGTTGGCATCCCGATCAACGGCCGCCCGTCGGAAGCCAGCCGACCCAAGGGGGAAAGGCGGGCAACAAGTCGATCAACCGCCTCAAACGAAGGCGCCATCAAAACAGTGTGATTGCGACGCACTTTACCCGTATCGGAAAAAATATTGGCGATTTCAGTTGTCAGCAGAAACTGCGGCTTGTGCGGGCCGCTTCGTAATTTGAAAAACCCACTCCCCGATGAATCAATCGGTTCAAGTTCACGTTTTAAGGAGGCGAGCCAGTCCGGATGCGCAAAATCCCCTGTACCGACCAAATCGATCCCCTTCCAGTTCGCCCACTCAGCTATATTAGTAAGCGTCATCTTGGGCGACACTGCTCGGGAATATGGCGAGTGGATATGCAGATCAGTAATATATTTCATCGCGCAAGGTACTTACGAACCTTTTCAGCCGTTTCATACCCCTGTTTAAGGGCGTAATTGGTGCCACGATCAATCGGATAAATTTGAGCCATTGAAGCAAGGTACAGCCCAGGAATTGAAGTCTCTAGAGGGGGGATGTGCTCCGCATACCCTACCGAGGTTATCGGTTGGGCAAAACGAGCCCGGGAAATCATGCTGTGTTCAATGAAATGAGCAGAGAAACGAGGGAAAATCCTACGTAGCTCCCGGGGAATTTCATCAAGGATTTCTTTATCTGTAGCAGTGTACCAGCGATCTTTCGGGTCAGTATAGCGCGAAAGATACACAATATGTTTCCCCCCATACCACTCGCGCGGAATCATTCGGGTATGCTCAATCACGGCCACAAAGGGGAAGGACGTATCAGCAACACTGAGCCAATACACGCTCGAAATTGATTCTTTAAGGGTCAATACAATACAGATGTTTGCCTGGTGCCTAATCGTACCAAGGCGTGCTTGTTCTGGGAGAGTAAGCCCGTGCACGACCCGGGAGGCAATTTCCGGGGCTACAGTAAGCACAATCGCATCGTAGGTTTGGCGTCGACCGGCAGTTACCAATCGCAACCCTTTTGAAAGAGGGAGAATCTCTGTGACATTTCTACCCCAGAAGAACCTTCCATTATGTCGCTCAATATCACGAATTAATGATTGTACGACGAAGTCAAAACCACCTTGCACATACCCGAGCCGTTCCCTGCCCCACCCTTTACGAGAACTCGAACGAAGACGAATCTTACTCCATAGCCAAGCAGCGGAAATTGAATCTGCCTTATCGCCAAACTTCGCCCGTAATAAAGGCTCCCAGACCACCCGATAGACATTTTCCCCTGCGTGGCAAACCACCCACTCACGTGCGCTTATCTTATCCAACGCGTGCCAGTCTTTGCGGGAACGGGCACGTAAGATAAATGCGCCCAGCCGAATACGGTCCTTTACCGAAAGCGCGGAAAATTTCAGCAACCCCGTCGGGCGCGATATATCGTACATGCGTCCCTTATGCCAAAACCCATTCGTTGAAGGGAAAAACCGTAATCGATTTTCGATCCCCAATTCTTTAAGCGTCTCGATGAAAACAGAGTCAGAAGTAAACAAATGATGATAGAACCGTTCAATTGGCGCGCTTTTGAGCGTTCCCGCTTTTAGATGGGAGCCACCTTCCAGCGGCACACCTTCCGCCAAACCTCCCGCGCGCGGATTTCCTTCGTACACATGCACCCGCACTCCCGCTTGCGCGAGTTTATACGCCACCCCCAAGCCCCCGAACCCTGCCCCCACTACTGCAACCATGGGGGGATGTGTCACTGGCGCCTTTCATAAACCGAGAACAGAACCGATCCTTCAGGGTTACCCCAAATCGTACGATCGAGGAAGTAATCTGTCAGCTCGCGAATTGTATACCCTTGTTCGCGTGCGACGGGTGGCACCCACCAAGCTCGTAGCTGATATCGCTCGCCGATCTTGTTATATGCTTCCAGGTACGGCTTCCACTGGGGTTCTTGAGATTGGGAAACGAGCAGATACTTGGCTGTCGGGGGCGCGCTCAACTCTTTGTCGTAACTGCGAATCGGCACATCCCGCAAATACCAAGCGAACGGCCATGTCAGCTCCCCCTCCACATGCGCATCTACTACATCGGTCCCGCGCAGAAGGGCATCAGAGCGGATGAGGTTGGCGACCCGTACAACATCTTTTGTAGTTTGGACGTATACCGCAAACTCTCTCGGATCAGCTGGATTTTGAAAACTTAACCGGAAGGCGGAATAGACCCAAAAAGAAAACATAACCACAACTACTGTCAGAGGAGCAATAGCGCGCATTCGGATACGAATCGTAACATCCTTTAAGGCGTATGAAGCCACCAGAATCAAGGGTATCAGCGGATACGTCACCAGCCAGGGGAATTTCTCTCCGGCCCAGGAGTAAATAACGAGGAACAAGATCAGCCACCATAAGAGCATGCTCCCCAGAAGCGTGGGTTTTTTGAGTAAGAGATACACGCTACCCACAACCCCTATGATCAGTGGAACAAATTCATACAGCCCCAGACTCAAAAAGTAGTAATACCACGGCTGCCCACCCCGACGTACATCATGCTGCGCGATCCAATATCCAAGCCCCGAGTTGGGGTCGAAAGGGTTCGGCAGCGCGGTCTTAACCCCCTCCCAGTTCGTAAAGAACGTCGAATAAAACACAACGGAAATACCGGCAAAAATGGCAAACATCCCCAGAAGCGCTTTCCAATTTCTCCCAAGTGAGCGGACCGCGTCGCGCAACAGACGAGAATCGCGTTTAAAGACTGTCTCGAAAAGCGCGCCTCCGAACAAAAAAGTAGCGAGCATGAAAAATGTAATATAACTTGTTTCAGAGGTTGAAAAGGCAAACGCGCTCAAGACTCCGATCAGCAAAAGCGTTAAAGGCCGGTGAGCGCGAATATAACGATAGAGCGCGATTACGAGCGCGAATGTCCACACATGCATTAACGGGTCATGGCGCAGGAATCGAGATACATACAACATATTCGGGGAAAGCGCCAAAAGCACCATTGCAATCACGCTCACGCGCATACCCCAATCTTTACGCAAGATAAATGGCATCATCACCAACGCCCAGCCAAAAAGTGCTGTCCCAAAGCGCACCCCAGCATCACTTACGCCAACGAGCCAGTCTGTAAAAGCAACGAGTATAAATAAAAGCGGGCCGTGCGTAATTGGGTTGTATTCATATCCATTTCCTCGGAATACTTCGAGGCCGTAAAACGCGTGCAAGCTTTCGTCATGGTGCAGCGGCTTGTCGCCCAAATGCACAAATCGAATCAAGAGTGCACCGAGTGCCAGCAGCCCAATCCCAAACCAAATTCTGCGTTCAGTTTTCGTCATAGAACTGATTCTAGCGTTCCTTTACTTTGAAGATAGTCAGTGTCGCACTTTCAAATGTGCTCGTACCCAGCGAGTCAAGACTACTATGCAAGGTTTCTCGCGCGGCGGCAACACCTGCCTCTTCTCGGGGAAGATTCCGTCGTGGATCGCTGTACACAACAATCGCCGCGATCTTGTATTTATTAATCAATGCTTCCCAGCGCTCCGGTGTCGGATCACGATAGGCGGCCTCGACTTCATCAACGCGCGCTTGAACGGCTTGCCAATCTCCCCGCCAGAGGGCTTCATGCTGCCCCCAACCGATTACCGTTGAACGGCCCGAATAGGTCGAAAACAGATTATCAAGTGTATAAAGCCGAGCAACTGGCTCGATAATCGTTGCGCTTGAAGCAAGATTCCCGCGCACCCAGGCAAGCGCACGGGTTAAGTCTCCCCCATCTTGGCGGGCAAGCCACGCTTCCCCCTGAAACGCTTCGCCGCTCGCACGCGAGGCAAGTGTGCGAGCGGTCTGAACCGGGTACGAAAGCGTCACAACAACCAAGGTAAACAACAGTGTTCCGGCGATTACCTTCCCTCGCAGTGTTTTCATAACCACATTGATTGCCAAAGCGGCAAGGATCGCCACCTCCACTGCTGCGACTGTCCAGCCGTCAAACCAAAACTTGAAAATGGTGTTCATTCGTTCCGACTGACCGCCAAAAAAATCATCGAGGTGAACGAGCTCAGGCAACGCAATTACGATCGCTGAGGCAATAAGGAAAAGTATCGTATGCAATCGAAAGCGTTGCCGAGTGAGGTGCAAAAATAAAAGCGATGTCACCCCTACAAGGAAAAATAATCCAAACATCTGCCAATATGCCAGAGGGCTTGTGTGCTCAGTGCTCAGCGCAAAGCGTTGAGGCGCGTGTGGCGCAGCCAAAAACCAAACTAAGATAACTATCAACGCGATCGCAGCACCCGCAACGATCCGGAGGATGATTTTCTTTGTAATCGGACGCTTTGCAATCAGCCAAACAATCAAAAGCAGCCCGGTCATAACACTACTCCACGGGTTAATCACCACAAGCGCGCCCACAAGAAGCCCCCAAATGATTGTAACGCCCGGGGTGATTGGCGAAAGCGCGAGGTACAAAAGCGCGATGATAAACGGCAGTGCGATTAGGTGCGGATGCACATCCCCAAGCAACACTGAAAAGCTAGGAAATTCGGTAATCGCAC
Source organism: Candidatus Berkelbacteria bacterium (assembly GCA_020056565.1). GTDB lineage: Bacteria > Patescibacteriota > UBA1384 > JAGVHQ01 > JAGVHQ01 > JAGVHQ01. The sequence goes on along the minus strand of JAGVHQ010000008.1, from coordinate 6,116 downwards.
CCTTAAAAACCCGCGAACTCGCCCACCAATCGATCGGCGGCATACTTGAAAGGGCATCTTTGATTCCTACGAGATTTGCACTGAAAAGAAGCAGCGGCGCCACAAGTGCGGAAACTGGATTTTTCACAATGCTCAGCACTGTGGCGTAGGCAAGTTGCGCACCAAGAGCTGCGATCAGGGCGGGAGTAATCACAAACAACGTTCCGAGTGTGATCTGGCTCAGATGCCCGAGTACTACCACCAAGACGTAGCCACCATAGTAGTAAGCCATCTGCCCTCCCACAAACCACGCATCGTGGGCAGGAAGTGTACTGCCGCCGGCGATGCTTTGCAGAAGCATATATTCCATCGGTTTTTCCGTGCCGGTGATGTCGGGATTCATCCCCCGCGCTAAACCGAATAAAAGCAGGGTGATCGCGAATACCGCCTCACTTATCACAAGCGTTTTCCAATGTGCGCGCACAAACTCGCTCAATGCCCCTCGATTGCGGATCCAGCCAACTACACCAATAAAAATAAGGATTCCCCCGACAGCAATTGTGATTGTCGCGGTAAACCTAATAATCTGCATATGCGCTCCGAGCCATATAACTGCCCAGACTAACGTTAAAGCGAACAGACGGGCTAGGGCCCATCCACGATCAAACCATCCGGTTTTGAGCACAAATAAAAACGGCCAAACTGCAAGGCCGATCAGCGTGAGGACCCCCCACGCAAGCACAACGGACATCATAGATTATTTATGTGGTTCGCGTGTTTGCCGGCGGGCGGCCATGAAAAGAAACGTGCTGATTCCCAGAAGTAGCACGGAAAGAATCGTCATGAAAACTACAATCGGGCGCACGATTGTAGTCAATTGCTCGGTGGCATCCGCACTAGTGGTCAAGCTTTGCGCATAAATCGCAACATAGGCCGAGAATCCACTCAGTACAAAATACCCGATCGCAGTCTGAATTTTTACTTTTCCTGATACACCCATTATGTTTTTATTCTGCAGTTCATCTGGGATGCCGTCAAGATACGAAAATCCGCCCGTTCAGAAGTATGTACACAGTATTCCGATACTGTGTACAAGAGGAGGAGCTAACTTTCTCTTTGAGTCCCGATTCATCGGGACGAAACTGAAAGTTGAGCTCTGACGATCCTGCCCTTTGTGTTGGCACTGGCCTACTCTCGCAGGACCTTGCGGTCCAACTACCATCGGCGCTGGGAGGCTTAGCTTCTCTGTTCGGAATGGGAAGAGGCGTTTCCCTCTCGCTTAAAGTACCAACACAAAAGGCGGGATAAAAAGATTGTGTAATGTAAATGTGTTTATAAAGGAATCTCAACTCGGAGCTCATCTCATAACTATCTCTGATAACTGTATCGAACCTAGTTCGGCTGCAAAATGCTCATCGCTCGTTAAGGTAGCATCAGCTATCTCTCCTCGCGCTTCGCATTTTTTCGCTCGAACCATTTTTCGATTCGTTTCAAGAAACAGTTAAGAGATGAGCTCTTGAAAGTCGTTGCGACCGATTAGTACGTCTCGGCTACATCCCTTACGGGACTTCTACCTGACGCCTATCAACCTCGTAGTCTTCAAGGGGTCTAAGAATTCTAATCTTGGGATGGGCTTCCCGCTTATATGCTTTCAGCGGTTATCCCGACCGAACGTAGCTACCCAGCAATGCCCTTGGAAGGACAGCTGGTACACCAGCGGTTCGTCCGCTCCGGTCCTCTCGTACTAGGAGCAGCCTCCCTCAAAATTCAACGCCCACAACAGATTAGGACCGACGATCTGTTACTTGATAACCACATCCGTTTTAGTAAATTATATCTGTGGCGTCCCGAGATTTCTCTCGGAATCTGCATGTCGCCATGCAGTCCGGACTATATCTTCTCCCCCTCACAGAGGAGTCTTCCGTATAGTCTCTGAGGATTTCAAAGAAGAAAGTAGCATTCTTTCGGTACGTATTCTTCGCGATCCACCCCCATTCATTTGATACGCCAGCCGGATAATTTCCTTCACGCCTTGGGAATTACGATGTACCCCAAGCTGCATGAATCTCACTATCTGAGCAAATAATGCAAAATCATTTTTCTTGCTCGTTTGTAACGTATTGATTTCAAAGAATGGTATTACCTTAGTCATGAGGTCGATTCGATCTCGAACCACGTAGACAAAGGTTCTATCTTTTGAATTGCGATGATTTGGTTTGATATATCCGCACCCCAACAGCTTCTTTGTTAACTCAAGAACGATCATACTTTCTTCGTTTTGAGAAACATGAAACTCCGGGATGATCGAAACTCCAAGGGGTAAATCAGGACGCATCTGAAATGCGACATGAAAACTACCCTCGCTATCAACCAAACCTGTAACGTACCCGCGTATATACTCCTTTGATCTTTCCTGCTGGTTGTCTGCACTAGTCAGATTTTCACGCTGTTGCATATTTCCATCGTACAGCGTACCGCTAGATACTCAAGGTCCGTTAGGACACCAGGGTTCCCAGCATATAGGAAGATTTATAGACAGCTTGTATATTCAACTGTCTCGCGACGTTCTGAACCCAGCTCGCGTACCGCTTTAATGGGCGAACAGCCCAACCCTTGGGGCCTGCTGCAGTCCCAGGATGCGATGAGCCGACATCGAGGTGCCAAACTTTGCCGTCTATGTGGACTATTGGGCAAAATCAGCCTGTTATCCCCGGGGTAGCTTTTATCCGTTGAGCGGTCCGACTCTCACACGTTCGGACCGGATCACTAACACCGACTTTCGTCCCTGCTCGGCTTGTAGGCCTTACAGTCAAGCTGGCTTATGGGTTTGCCCTATCACGTTGCTTTCCATACAACGCTAGCCAACCTTTGTACGCCTCCGTTACCTTTTGGGAGGCGACCGCCCCAGTCAAACTACCTACCAGCCACTGTCCCCATACTTTTGACAGGTTAGTGCACATCATTCAGAAGGGTGGTGTTTCATCTTTCGCCGAAGCTCCCACCTAGCCTACACATCTAAAAAACGTACACAATGACAAGCTGTAGTAAAGCTCCACGGGGTCTTTCCGTCTTGTTGCGGGTAACCGGCATCTTTACCGGTAGTGTCATTTCACCGAGATCCTCCTAGAGACAGTATCCAGACCGTTATGCCATTCGTGCGGGTCAGAACTTCACGAATCATGCTGCGCATGATGAGTGACCCCGTACCATCTGCTCCGCGTGATAACAGGACATAGTCCGTTTCACCGGAAGGATTGGTGCGTGGGTACCTCTTGTCTCTCATTTTCATGAAAGCGTGGACTATATCTTTCCAGCTCTTTCCGCCCACTGGCGGAGTAAAAGCTGGAGACCGCGTGTAGTCTCTACGGAGTCCCCTCGGGCTCGCCTTGAGCCTGTCGAAGGGTTCCCTCGGTATTACCATGCTCGCGCACGTGCGAGTTTAGGCTTCACCGATATAGCAGTCAGTTTAACGTCAGGCTTGTTTTCTTGCTCACCTGACAAGGAATTTCGCTCGGGACTTGTTACGCTTTCGCGGTGCAGTCATTTCTGCTGCACTCTCTTAGTCGCCTAAGAGATCGGACTATATCTTCCCACCTCTTCGGCGGGCTCGGCGTGTAGTCTCTACGGGGTCATCCCCCCGTTGGCGGAGACTTCCCTCGGAATTGTCTCAAGGGAGAGTTTTTCCGATATAGCCAAGTTTTCTTTCTACGTCTTCGTGGCACACGAAGTTCAAAAGGAGGTTTGAATACCTCACTATGGCAGCTTTCCTACCATAGAACGGTTATAGTTACCGCTGCCGTTCACCAGGGCTTAAGTTCGAGGCTCATCCACCTTGCGGCGGGATCACCCCTCACCGTAACCGACTGGCACTGGGCAGGCATCACTCCCTATACGACCCCTGTACGGGTTAGCAGAGAGCTAAGTTTTTGGTAAACAGTCGCCCGGATTACTTTCGCTGCGGCCCACCGATGAGGTGGGCAGGCCTTATCCCTAAGTTACGGCCGCTTTTTTGCCGAGTTCCTTTAGGAGGATTCTCTCGATCACCTTACTCTTCTCGAGCTGTCCACCTGCGTCGGTTTGCGGTACGGTTCCCGCGCCCTAAGCGTTGCTCTTTTTCTCGTCCCTCATTCATTTCCTGGTTTGATCCAACCTCCCCAGGAACCCTAATTGGGCGTCAGAGCAAGCAAAGACGCGTGAGAGCAGGAATATTAACCTGCTATCCATCGAGCCACTCAGGCCTTAGGACCGTCTAACCCCCCGTCGATTACCGTTGCGGAGGAAACCTTGGACATTCGGTGGGCAGGTTTCTCACCTGCCTAATTCGTTACTCAGGCCAGCATTCTCACTTCCAGCCGCTCCACCTCGGTTTACACCTGGGCTTCACTGCAACTGGAACGCTCCCCTACCACGTAATATTTACATACTACATCCGCAGCTTCGGTATACTGCTTAGCCCCGTTAAATTGTCGGCGCAGGAAAACCATCTAGACCAGTGAGCTGTTACGCACTCTTTAAATGTATGGCTGCTTCTAAGCCAACATCCTGGTTGTCTAGGCTCTCCAACTACCTTTTCCACTGAGCAGTAATTTAGGGACCTTAGCTGGCGGTCTGGGTTGTTTCCCTCTCGACCGTGAAGCTTAGCCCTCACGGACTGAGTCGTGGAGAACACACATGAGTATTCGGAGTTTATTTGAACCCGACACCTTGCGGCGCCGAGGCCCATCCAGTGCTCTACCCCTCTGTGTTTTTTATCCACGCCTATACCTAAATATATTTCGGGGAGAACCAGCTATCGCCGAGTTCGATTGGCATTTTACCCCTAACCACAGGTCATCCCCTGTTTTTGCAACAACAGTGGGTTCGGGCCTCCATCTTGTTTTACCAAGACTTCACCCTGCCCATGGTTAGATCACTCGGTTTCGGGTCTACTAGGAACGACTAAAGCGCCCTATTCGGACTCGCTTTCGCTACGGCTCCGCGCCAAAAGCGCTTAACCTCGCCGAACCCAGTAACTCGCTGGCTCATTCTTCAAAAGGCACGCCGTCACAGACATCACGCTGCGCGCGATGAATTTTCAATTTCCAAGTTTCAATTTTCAGTGAATTTCCAATATCTCAAAATCTGAAAATTAATTCATTGAGATTTAATTGAAAATTGTAAATTGATACTTGTTAATTGCATCACATGCAATGTGATGCCTGCTCCGACTCCTTGTAGGCGTATGGTTTCAGGTACTATTTCACTCCCTTATTCAGGGTACTTTTCACCTTTCCCTCACGGTACTTGTTCACTATCGGTGAGAAGATGTATTTAGCCTTGGCGTGTGATCACGCCGGATTCCCACAAGATTTCACGTGTCTTGTGGTACTTACGAACAGGACTTGAGTAGAGATTGATTTCGCCCACGGGGCTCTCACCCTCTTTGGCGGCCCATTCCAGGGACCTTACGCTATCAATTCGTTCACTGGACTCAAGCTGCAAATGCAATTCCTGTCGTGCAACCCCACCCTCTTACGAGAATGGTTTAGGCTTCTCCCCGTTCGCTCGCCACTACTAGGGGAATGCATGTCTGTTTCTATTCCTCGGCTTACTAAGATGTTTCAGTTCAGCCGGTTCCCTTCACACCCGCATCTCAGCGGGGGATCCTGCCTCTTCAGCAGGGGGTTACCCCATTCGGACATTGCCGGATCACAGGTTGGTTGGCACCTCCCCGACACTTATCGCAGCCTCCTACGTCCTTCATCGGCATCTTCTCCCAAGGCATCCACCCTACGCCCTTTGTAACGACTTTCTCGAGTTGAGATTCCATATAAACACACTTACTAGAACCCATCTCATAACTATCGATGGGTTCGAATATTCAATTGTTCAGATTCTGGTCCCTTCCGGGATTCCAAAACACGGTGCCCCCGATACTGTGGTTTGGAAAAAAAATCCGCTCTTTTCACCGAGCGGTTACCGTGTACACCAGCTTAAAGCACTTGCCCTATAAGCTTATGACCCCCTTTATTCGGTAACCGATTTGCGTAGTGAAAATATGATCTCCTTGGACTAAAACTAGCGTCCTTTTTGGACTTTACAAAATGACGGGGGTTATGTCAAGCACTCATTAACAAAAGCCCCCTTTCGGGGGCTTT
>JAGVHQ010000022.1 GCA_020056565.1 Candidatus Berkelbacteria bacterium | reverse complement strand
TGAGGTTATCGCGACAAACCGCACTCAAAAAGAAACCCGTAAAACTCTTACAATCTTTACCCCCGACTCTCAATAACCCCTGCTATATTTGTATTCGTACCGGGCAGTAGTCTATATTTATTCTCGGTACTGTATTTATTTCACGCAAAGAGTAGGTACAAATTTTGTATTGTTTTATCACCATAAATGCTTGCATTTATGGTGAAGAGGAGCTCCAAACTTGCACTGTGAAATCCCGACGTGTCGGGATGAACCACAAGTTTGGAGCGACGAAGGAGTCTTATGGCACAAAAAAAGGCAAGCTACGATACGTTGAAGGCCGCTGTTTCCCAAATTCAAAAGCAATTTGGTGAAGGGGCGATCATGCGTTACGCAGGAAAGCATCTGGACGTAGCTGTAATTCCAACCGGTTCACTCGGTTTGGATTTGGCCTTAGGCGTCGGGGGGGTGCCCCGTGGGAGAATTGTGGAAATCTATGGGCCGGAATCTTCCGGAAAAACGACTTTGGCAATGCACATTATTGCCGAGGCCCAAAAAAAAGGCGGCCTTGCCGCGTTTATTGATGCTGAGCACGCGTTCGACCCTGAATACGGCCGTCGAATCGGAATCAACCTCGATAACCTCCTTATCTCCCAGCCCGATTATGGGGAACAGGCGCTCGAGATTACGGAAACGCTTGTCCGCTCCAACGCGGTAGACGTGATTGTGATTGACTCCGTTGCAGCTCTCGTTCCCAAAGCCGAGCTTGAAGGCGAAATGGGGGAACCGCAAATGGGGCTCCACGCGCGCCTCATGAGCCAAGCGCTGCGAAAAATTACGGCGATTGTTTCAAAATCAAAGACCTGCGTGATCTTTATTAACCAAATCCGGATGAAAATCGGCGTGATGTTCGGTAATCCCGAGACAACGACAGGCGGGATGGCACTTAAGTTTTATTCATCCGTACGGCTCGATATCCGCCGAATCGGTGCGCTCAAGGAAGGTGAAACCGTAATCGGGGCCCGCACGCGGATTAAAGTGTTGAAGAACAAGGTTGCGCCTCCGTTTCGGGTCGCAGAGTGCGACATCATATATCCAAACGGGATTTCGCGTGAGAGTGACCTAATCGATATGGGTCTGCAATTCGGCATTATTGAGCAATCCGGTTCGTGGTTCAGTCGTAAGGGGGAAAAAATTGGCCAAGGGCGGGAAGCAGTCCGCGCGTATCTTCAGTCAAATCCCACCGTTTCTAAAACTGTTGAAGAGGAAATTCGAACTCAATTTGAGAAGGCGCAGGCTCCAAAGCCGAAAGATTCCAAACAACCTGTCCAGGACTAGGCGGTTGGCGCTCCTCGTACCAACACGTTACGATACAAAGTAGAGAGGGTATATGGCACGCGAAATTGTTTGGTTTGAAGACGTACACAAAACCGATATCGCACTTGTCGGCGGTAAAGGCGCAAATTTGGGGGAAATGACCCAGGAGAAGATTCCGGTTCCACCAGGTTTCATTGTGACCGCTGAAGCGTACCTTGCGTTTTTACGAGAAACTGGGCTGTCGCGCGCTATCCTTGCGCAACTTAATGGCCTGAATCCGGAAGATTCCAAAAAATTACAGGCAGTCAGTGAAGCGATCGGGCAGCTGATTTTAAAGGCGCAAATGCCCGAGCGATTGAAAAAAGACATCAAGAAATACTATTGGCTTTTGGCGCTTAAACAACTCAAACCAGGTTCAAAGTTAGCCCCCACCGACGTGCGTGAACCGGTTGCGGTGCGCTCCTCCGCCACCGCCGAAGACCTGCCCGATGCCTCATTTGCCGGCCAACAAGACACTTTCTTGAACGTGATTGGGGGGGATAATGTTGTCACCGCCGTCCAAGCGGCCTGGGCCTCCCTTTTTGAAGCGCGCGCAATTTATTACCGCGCCACGAAAGGGTTTGACCACTTCAAAGTCCAAATCGCCGTGCCGGTACAGCTGATGGTTCAATCTGAAGTATCGGGAATTATGTTCACGATTGATCCGGTTACAAACGACGACATGAAGATGGTAATTGAAGCCGGTCTTGGTTTGGGCGAAGCAATCGTATCTGGTTCGGTTACTCCGGATCGGTATTTAATTGCGCGTAAATCGCTGGAAATTGTAGACAAAGAGATCAATTTACAACCGTGGATGATCGTACGTGACCCGGAAGCAAAAGATGCGGTCCACGGTGACAAGCACGTGAGCATTCCGCCCGAGAAACAAGGAGCGCAGAAACTGGCGGATGATAAGATCATCGAACTGGCAAAAATCGGGCTTGCAATCGAAAAGCATTATGGCTTCCCGCAGGATATGGAGTGGGCGATGGCAGCGGGGAAGTTATACATTGTGCAAACCCGCCCGATTACAACGTATAAACCATCTAAAGATAAGGTTTCAGTCGTTGTGGAAGGTTCTAAACAAGATGCCAAACTTCGCTCGGATACTGCTACCCGAAGCCAATTAACGCAATTGGTAATCGTAAAGGGGGCGGCGGCTTCCGTGGGCTGGGCCAGCGGCTCGGTTAAAATAATTCATGACCCTAAAGACATCGATCAAGTGCTCAAGGGTGATGTATTGGTTACCGAGATGACAACCCCGGATTTTGTGCCGGCTATGAAACGGGCGGTGGCGATTGTAACCGATACAGGCGGGCGTACGTCGCACGCCGCAATCGTTAGTCGTGAATTGGGAATCCCCTGTGTCGTGGGCACCGGTACGGCAACTTCAGCGCTCAAAACAGGATTGATGGTTACGGTAGACGGTGCCGAGGGCTTAATTTACAAGGGTAAAGTCACACTTAACAAACCGACGGCGCCGAGTGCCGCTGACGCTCAAGTCGGAGGGAAGACGGAATCCGTGCCAATAACGGGGACAAAAGTGTATGTCAACTTGGGCGAGCCAGACGTGGCCGAAAAAGTGGCCCAGTTGCCCGTAGATGGCGTGGGGCTGATGCGCGCGGAGTTTGTGATGAGCGGAATCGGCGAGCACCCCCGTGCCATGCTCAAGGCCGGTAAAGGGAAAGAATTTACACAGAAGCTGGCCCAGGGCTTGCGCACAATGGCCCAAGCATTCTCCCCCCGCCCGGTGATTTACCGATTCTCGGATTTCAAAACGAATGAGTACCGCCACTTAAAAGGGGGAGAGGCCTTTGAACCGCAAGAAGCAAACCCAATGATCGGCTACCGTGGTGCGGGGCGTTATATCCGCGAACCCGACCTTTTTGCGCTGGAACTTGCGGCTGTCAAAATCGTACGCGAAGATTACGACCTCAAGAATCTATGGGTGATGGTGCCGTTCGTGCGCACCGTTGATGAGCTGAAAAAGGTAAAAGCCTTGATTGAAGAAGGCGGCTTACGGCAAGGAAACGATTTCAAGCTGTATATGATGGTTGAGATTCCCTCGAATGTAATCTTGCTCGATGAATTCATCGCTGCGGGCGTAGATGGACTCTCAATCGGTTCAAATGACCTTACGCAGCTCACGCTCGGAGTTGATAGGGACAATGCCCAGCTTGCCGCGATGTTTGACGAGCGCGACCCTTCAGTTACCCGCCAACTAGTTCAAATTGTAAAAACCGCACTCAAACACTCGGTCTCTGTGGGCATCTGCGGGCAGGCCCCCTCGGTTTTCCCGGAAATTACCGAACTCTTGGTTAAAGCGGGGATTACGAGCGTTTCCGTTTCCCCTGATGTTGCCATTTCTACCCGTAAACTGATCGCGTCCGTTGAGCGCCGGATTATAGTGCAGCACGCCATTAAGAAAGCTGCTGGCAATTAACAGCTACTTGTTTGAGTAAAATTCAATAAAAAGAGGCTCTTGTGGGTTGACAAACCCACCTTTTTATGGTATATTCGGGGCGCCCAAAATAGATTGGGTCATATCTCAGGGAAGAGAACCTGAAAAATCAACAGGAGAAGATCAGGGATGAAAACTCTGAAGAAGATTCTTGTCGTCGCGGCCGCTCTAGCGGCCCTCGCCGTTTACGTTTTCTACGGCACGTTCTACGGCATGATTGCCGGGGAAGAGATCCGGCGCAACGTCCCCCCGAAAGAACTCCTCATTTGGGGTACTCCCGGGTTCATGCTTCTCGTAGCCCTTCGTTGGGCCTACAAGAATTACTGGGTGGATTGGATCCACCTGCCGCTTGCGATCGCATGGACCGCAATCGCGCTTGGGGGTGAGAAATACATCGCCGGAGCGTACTCCCTCACCAAGTGGGAGGTCGGGGGCGGATACCTGTTCGGAATGCTTGCCTTTGCCTTCGCCCTTTTCGTGCCCCTCCATCTGTGGGAAATCAAGATTCCCCAGTTGGTGGAGCCGGCTCGTAAACGGCTTGTCGCCGCCTACGGGTTCACTACCGCCACCCTGCTCGTGCAGCTCTTCCTGCGCTTCGGCGCGGAAACCTGGATTCGCAATACCCCCGATGCATGGGGATGGTTGGTTTCGCTCGCTGCGATTACCGCGATGCTTGGGGCCTTAGGATACGTCCTCTGGCAACTCCATCGCAGTACCCGCTGCTTCCTCGTTTTTTGGCCCTCGCGGCCTCACTACCAGTAGCGCCCCGTGCTACCAAGACCCCGGCCTCTGGTCATCCGACCATGCCGGGGTTCTTTTTGTCCTCATTTTGCGTTAAATTGATGCCTACGGAGAGGTCGCATAGTGGCCGAGTGCGCTCGCTTGGAAAGCGGGTAGGTCCGTGAGGGCCTCGAGGGTTCGAATCCCTCCCTCTCCGCCATGGTTCGGTTGCGCTCGCCTTTAGGTGAGCACAGACGAACCATCGTGAAGGAGGATTCGAAAAGCCGGAGCACGACGGTGCGAGGCGGGGTCGCGAGTCCCGACAGCAGTCGGGAACTTGTGACCGAATCCCTCCGCAAGGCAAAAAATTATGTCTGATGTTGACGAAGTAAAAAATAGAATTGATCTGATTGAACTCGTACAGGGGTATGTACGCTTAAAAAAATCCGGGCTGAACCATTTCGGGCTCTGCCCTTTTCATACGGAAAAAACCCCTTCCTTCTCTGTTAGCAGTGAACGCCAAATCTACAAATGTTTCGGTTGCGATAAGGGCGGGGACGCGATTAGCTTTATTCAAGAAATTGAACACCTTACATTCCCCGAAGCGTTAAGGTTGCTTGCCGAACGGGTTGGGATACGCCTCAGCACTCAACAGGGGGCACAGTGGTCAACGGAGGCGGATACCAAGTCTGAGCTGTATCGAACATTAGAGCTGGCCACAAAACTTTTTCAGAAGCTTTTACTGGAGCATCCTTCCGGAAAAACCGCGCTCCAATACCTAAAGAAGCGCGGGCTCACTGAAGAAACGATTCGGGAATTTCGATTGGGGTGGTATCCCTCACAGCTTAATATCACTGAAGTGCTCAAAAAACACGCTGTTACACCATCAATGATGCGAAAAGCAGGGGGGCTTGAGCGGTTTAGGGAGAGAATTACGTTTCCGCTTTTTGACCAACTGGGAGTCGTAATTGGGATTACGGGCCGAGTTTTGAATGAGAGCCAGCCCAAATATCTTAATTCAAGCGATTCACCGATTTTCCAGAAGCACCGCGTGCTGTATGGTCTGCACAAAGCAAAAAAAGTGATTCGTGATGGAGGGCATGCGATTATTGTTGAAGGCCAAATGGATGTGATTACTTCGCATCAATTCGGTTACCTCCAAACGATTGCGACTTCCGGTACGGCGCTTTCTTCTGACCACCTGCGGATTATCTATCGTTTGGCACCGGAAATCCGGCTTGCGTTTGACCAAGACAGTGCCGGGCAGCGCGCTCTGCACCAGGCAGCGCGCCTCGCACTCATTCAGGAGCTTGTCGTAAAGGTCATTCCGATTCCCAGTGGCAAGGACGCCGCAGACGCTTTGAACGCAAATGCCCAGGAGTGGGCAAAAGCCGTTCAAAACGCGCCTTTATTTCTCGACCATTTATTTGACGAAACCTTCGCTCACCAGGCCGCTACACTGGGGGCAGAAGAAAAACGCACAATTACCCGCACGCTCATACCGTGGATCAAACAGATCATGGACCCTGTTGAGCGCGACCACTATCGGGAACAGTTGGCCCGCCGCCTGGGGATCTCCAGCACGGTAATCGAGGAGGCGCTGCGCCGTGGCACGCAGACAAGTGCACCTGAGCAAGAAGCAGAACGCGAACCAACACGTTTGTCACTGGAGCAGCAATTTATCGGTCTGCTGGTTGCGCATCCTTTACTTATCTCTCGGGCGGTAACACAGGTAAACTGGCAGGATTTTGAGCAAGATCTACCCCGCACAATTTTCAAAACTCTCCAAAAGGGGTATACTTTCAAACAGGAGAATATCTCCGAGGCGCTCACCAAAGACCTGGGTAAGATCCAAGCAGCTGAAGTTCTCGCTTGGGGGTTACATCACGAAGGTAAGGGCGAAAGCGCTCAGGAAGAGTTACTCGGATATATGAGCCGGCTCAAAAGCCGGAAAACTGAAGATGTAAAACGGGATTTTGCGGCCCAAATCGAAGCAGCCGAAAAGCGGGGGGACCGCTCGCAAGTGAAGCAATTAGTGGAGAAATTGACGCATGAGCTCAAAGTCT
>JAGVHQ010000038.1 GCA_020056565.1 Candidatus Berkelbacteria bacterium | reverse complement strand
CAGAACTTCACCATCGAGGGTCATCCGCAGCCGAGCGGCCATGGTGTCCCGATATACTAATTGCCCCTATCGGGAACCGCGAGAGCGAGGACCGAGGGAAGCGCGCGGTGGCGCGCTGAGCGTTTCTGAGAAGATGAAGGCCGCGGATCGCTTGAAACGATGAAGTTCTAGCGTGCGCTCATTTTATTCTGTTTCTTCGATTCGGACAATATCGGCGCCCACTCCGCGCAGGCGTTCTACCAAGTTTTCGTAGCCGCGCTCTATTAACTCGACGCGTTCAATTACGCTTTCCCCACGCGCCGCAAGGGCGGCAATCAGCATTGTGGCCCCGGCACGAATGTCGAGTGTCGTGATTCGCCGCCCTCGCAAGGTGCGCGGCCCGCGGATGACGCCAGTATGGCTGTTTACGTATGTGGCTGCGGCACCCATTCGGCGAAATTCGTTAAGGTAACCAAGCCGCCCCTCATAGAGCGTTTCAAAAATGTTACTTTCCCCCTCCGCTTGGGTCATAATCGCGCCGAATTGAGCTTGCAGGTCGGTCGGAAAACCAGGGTACGGGCGGGTGTCGATATTAAAGGGCTTTAGATGCTCGGTCGGCTCAAGTGTGATATCGGCGAGGTGGCCATCTACTGATTCGATAATGAGGTGCACCCCGCTTTCCTCAAGTTTTTTTAGAACCAGGTCTAAGTGGTCGGGATATACATTGCGAACTGTGACGTTGCTTTTGGTGGCTGCCGCAAGCGCTAAGAACGTACCGGCTTCGAGCCGGTCAGGGATTACAGTATGCGTAGCAGGATTCAAATGTTCCATGCCATCCACAACAAGAACATGCGTGTTTACGCCTTTAATCTCTGCTCCCATTTTTTGCAGGTATTTAATTAAGTCTTCGATTTCAGGTTCGACAGCACACACACGAATCTCGCTGCGCCCTTTGGCGGTTACTGCAAGCATTAGGGCATTTTCAGTGGCGGTTACTGACATCTCTCTCAGGATTACCTTTGCGCCTTTCAATTTCGGGCACGTAAGTGTAAACCGTCCATCATTTTCTTTAACATCTGCTCCGAATTGGTGGAAAGCATCTAAATGGGTCGTGATTGGGCGCGCACCAATTTTGTCCCCACCTGGTTTGACCATCGTAACGTGCCCAAAGCGCGCCAAAAGCGGTGCGGCAAGCACGATCGCGCTGCGGAAATGCCCGACCAATTCTGGGTCAGGTTCAATATCTCTTACCTTGCTGGTGTCAATCGAGAGTGTGTGTACTTCAGGCCGTATAACCGTTGCTCCGAGTTGGGTCAGGATTTCCACCATCGAGTCCACATCGCGGATGTGAGGTGCGTTGTCGAGCGTATGCCGCCCGGGAGCTAAAATAGTGGCTGCCATCTGCTTTAAGACCGCGTTTTTCGCCCCAAAGACTTCGATTTCGCCTTTGAGTTTTTTACCGCCCTGTATTTTATAGCTCGCCATAAGTTCAGAATACCACTCTCTAGCTCGCCTTTTTCCCCATATGATTTGATTTTTTGCTATACTAACCCTGATGGTTAAGAAATGGTCGTTTAAGGTTTTTGTCTTTATGTGGCTTGTATTGGCCATTAGTTTTGTCACGTTGGCTGTTAGTTTAACGGTTTCCGCAGCTGGCTACCGCTTCAACTGGCAAGCGCGCACGATTGTTAAGACCGGCTTAATTGTGTTGGAATCCGACCCTTCAGGGGCCGCAGTAGAGATAAATGGGAAAGACCTGGCTGCCACGACCCCATTGCGCCAAACATATCTATTGCCCGGATATTACGATGTCCTCGTTCGTTTAGACGGATATATCCCTTTTAAAAAAACAGTTAAGGTGGAATCCGGGCAGGCGCAGTATGAAGATACAATCACATTGTTTCGGGAAGTACCTGAGCAGTTAACGCTTACACAACAAGAGCAAACAGATCTTTCAGCGCAGCTTGCTGGGATTACCCCTCAGCTGCGGGATGACAAGCTGGAGGTACGCGGAAGTGAGATTTGGGTTGACGACCGTCTCGCAGCCCGTCTATTCTCAGAAATTAAACAGGTGAAGTGGTTCCCTACTAAACGCGCCTATTTCGTGCAGGTTGACAATGCGCTCCATACCTACCAGCTCGACGGCTCCAACGATTATGTGATTGCTACGTTCGATTCCGCGGATGCCACCCCGTTTCTCATTGATCAAAATGGTACACGCCTCGTGTTCAAACGCGGCGAAACAGTGGTCGCGTACCGAATTAATTAACGCGGCTGGTCAATAAACGTCCGGAACAGATCAAGAATCGTCCCGAACGGGGCCGGTTCTTTTTTGGTTTCAACCGCCCCGCCTGCGGACTCGCCGACTGGCGGAGGTTCAATTTGGTCGGCAATTATAATCCAACGCCGGGCGTTGGTGCCCACCGGCCAGCAGGTCATGAGAGTAAGGATCGGGGTGTCTGAAGCGCGTAACACCTCCGTTTGGTCAGGCGTAATCGAGAATCCTTCGCGGACGCGGTACACAAACGTTTGATCACCGGATGTAATTTTAATGGTGTCCCCTGCTACGAGCTTGTCTAAAAGCGAAAATACGCTGTTGTAAGCACCTGTGTCCCACCACCAGTTTGAAGAGTGGCCGGTAATAAATACGTTTTGATGTTCGCGGCTGCCTGGGATAGCCGTGCCTTTATAGTGCGCGACTCCTTCGGCAAGGCGGGCAATAATTTCGTCCGGGGCCGCGTTCCAGACAATCGGGACATGTTTCAAGCCGATTTTTTCGATCTCTAGTGCTGCCGGTTGAGATGTGTCGAGCGGCTTCTGGGGTTCAGGGGTGGCTATCGGAGATCCGTTAGTGGGCGTAGGCGTACTGGATGTTGAGGGTGCGCTTACTTTTTTGCCGCGGTATTCCACGTTCCACCAGTAGGAAAGCCGTGTACTATAGGCCGGAGCATTGACAAGCAGAAAACTCAATCCAAAGAGTACGACAAATACAAAAACAAGGCGGAAAGCTTCAGCAAGCTTGGAACGGCGTTTACGCCCTGGTTGATCACGGCGGGGCTCGTGTCTACCCCCAATAATCGAGCGTACATCCTGCTCGTTCAGATGGCTGTAAGGGTGATTATTTTGTTCCATTTTTTTGACAGTAGTTTTGAATAATTATGCTGTACGTTAAGGCATCTTCTGCTGCACGGTTCGGATCATCTTGCGTAAGCGTCGTTTCCAGTCGTGTGAGAATTCTGCTGATATACGGCTTTACCGCTTCAGGGCTTACTTCGTTTTTGCGCCTTAGCGCTTCCTCACTAAATCGTTGAGCCATCCCAAAGGAGCCGCGTTGCAGGCCCACTGAGACGCGTTTTAGGTCGCTTGCGAGCGATTCCAAAGAGATCCTCGTTTTCTCACTCATATAACTCCTGAAAGAAATATTTAGTTAATTCTTCAAACTTTTCGCGAATTTGAGGATCTTGAATCTCATTGCTGCGATTATTCTGAGCGGGTCGAATGTTGATCATGGAGTTTCCATCAATATCCTTCGTTTCCAGATCCACTCCCCCACCCCACAAATCGTTTTGTTTTGACCCTTGTTTCAGCAAGACTTCTTCCGATTCGAAATGTCGATCTGCTCCAGCCGAGCAGGTTCTCTCTTCGAGATCGATCACTGTTTTAATATATGTCCCAAATTGCTCGGCTGCCTGCTTGATTTGTTCCTTCGAGAATGGTGTCTTTTGGGTAACGATCATTGTGTTCTTATTCTACCCTCTTCCTGCTTGACATTCTAGGTTAGATATGGTACGCTGCTCTCGTTTCGGACCTGAACAACCTATCTCTGCGGGTTCCCAAATTGGCTTCCTCCACTTTTTACTTATTACTGAGGACGAAGTCCGTCTGGGAGCCCGCAATGCGGAGTCTCCATTTTCTCAGGAGGGAAATACGGCAATGAAGACTTCGCAAAATAAAATTCTAAAGGCGGCGGGAGCCGTGATGTCCTATACTGTTGGGATCCGTAACTACATCCATAAGCATCCCGAGTTACGATGGACTGAGGACCGGACCCTCTCCTACATCAAGGAGCGATTCCTTAACATGACATCCTCCGAGCAATTCGCCGGAGCGGTTTCATTTAAGGAAGCAGAAGGTGGGCTCTGGATCGACTTCATATTCGATCCAGACTTCGACCAGATACTGTTCCGGGCAGACGTGGACGCGCTTCCGATTCAGGAGGAGACCGGCCTCACGTTCGCCTCCTGGAACCCAGGCGTATCCCACGCTTGTGGGCACGACATGCACACCGCGATGCTCCTAGGGGCAATGCGGGCGATCGCCTCGGGAGCCGTGCAGCCGGTGCATAACCTGCGGTTCGTGTTTCAACGGGCCGAGGAAAACCCGGGTTCTGCTCCTCGCCCGGAATCGGGCGGGAAAGTGCTCGTGGAGGAGGGAGTTCTGGAGGGAATTTCCCACGTCTACGGCTTGCACATCCGTGCCGATAAGCCGGCGGGCGTATTCATGTCCCGCGGCGGGCCGATGATGGCCAATTCTGACCGGCTCAAGGTGGAAATCTTCTGTACCGGCGGACACGTCAAGGACCCCCATATCGGGAGCAATACAATCGACATCGGCGTACGGATTTGCCAAGAGTTGGAGGGTTTTGCCCTCCGCACTCTGGGTCCGAACGAACCCGTGTCGCTGGTGCCGGCGATCTTTCAGTCAGGTACCGCGAGCAACATTCGCCCTAATCGGGCGGAGTTGTGGTTCGCGGTGCGGAACATGCTTTCGGAAGGGGCTCGTCGGGCATTCCATTGCGAACTGCGAGACCGTATCGAGTACATCGTTGGAGGTTACAAAGGTGCCCACTCGACGGTGACGTATGTGTACGGCCATCCGGCCCTGATCAACGAAGAACGGTCCTTCCGGTACGTGTCATCGCTCTTGAGCGAAGCGACATACTCCGTGACAGAGGCCGAACGATCGTTTGGTGGCGAGGACTTCGCCTATTACCTGCAAAAGGTGCCGGGTTCGTTCTGGTACATCGGCGCCGAAAACCCGGATATGCCCGGTGGCCACCACACCGCCACGTTCAACCCGCGCGAGGAGGAAATGGAAAAAGGAGTCGCCTTCTGGCTACTCCTAGCCACTTCTACTCCTAGCCACTTCCCCTTCTGACAAATAGTTCCTCTGCCTCAGGCAACGGAACAGCCCCACGGGACAGCCAACCGTGGGGTTCTTTTATACCAAAAGGACACTTCGGAAGTGTCCTTTTGGTTAGCCGGTGTAATTTTCGATTAAGAGTTTCTTTATCTGTGCTAGGCTTCGTTGGTACGAAATTCTATCGTTAACGAATTTCTGATACTTAGCAGGTTCGATATCAAGAATTCCGTCCCAATTACAAGGTAGAGTCCCTGATGGGTTATTATTGATGAATTGATTGTAGGAAGAAAACTGCCACTCTTCTGGTTTGTCAACAAGACCCGCTGACGTTGGATTTAAGTGAATATATCGAGTGAGATGCAGGAGCTGTTCATCTTTCTGGACGAGAATGTTTTTGAATTTTGACTCCCAAAGTGGCCCTTTTCGCTTGTAGCGCGTGTTGAAGTACCTTGTGAAACTATCAAGGGCATTCTTCATAAAGATCGAAATCCCATGTTCTTTTAGTTGTTTCAATATGAAATGAGGATGCGTAGGCATAACACAATAAGCGATAATCTGAACAAGGGGATCACTAACTCGTGATTTAAGAAATTTTTCTCTTGATTTTGGTAATAACTCAAGGAATTTAGAGAACCGAAGTTCTGTAGTAGCCTGGTTGTAAAAAGAGAGTGTATCAACAAATCTTTTGTAGTTACTTTGAGCACGAAAGATCTCAAATCCAGCAATGCTTCGAGTAAAGACATGGTGTATCTCACCGGTGATAAGTGCTTCTTTCCTCATAATTCTATTGAACCACAAAAGGACACTTCGGAAGTGTCCTTATGTGTCCTTAATGTGTAATCGTAATTACTGAGGATCGAGTTTCAAACTGGGATGTCCCAGAGGAATGTGAGGATTGCAAGAGCGGTTTCGGTATACGGTTCAGGATGAGCATAGACCGCGCGCGGGTCTTTATCCACTGCTCGATCAATCTCAAAAATTAAGGGTTTAATCATATAGACGATTGCGTCTTTGCGCATTTTGCTGACCAATTCCATATTAATTGGTTTGTATTTTTTCAAAATCGCGTCTTCTTTTTCTTTTGGAAATTTGTCAGCAGAGATAATCCCCTTTTGTAACCCGCGGGTTACTAGGAGGGCGTCTACTATCCCGATCCAATTTTGGATTGGGGCGTACTCCAGCTTTTTGATTCCGTTGGCACGGGTGCGTTCTTCAACCTCTTTGGGCAGCGGAAATTCTCCCAGGTCGTCAATGTAGAGCTCGATACCGTACAGGCCCATAATTGGAACAAGCGCTTTACAGACCCGGTTGATCTCAGGTGTTCCGTAGATTCCGATTTTTAAGCCCTCAACCGGTTTTTTGAGATAGTGGCTTAAAATCGGGAGCATGAGCGCGGCAGAAATGGCGTGCTCGCGCGATCCACTGCCGGCATTAATCACCGGCACATGTGCTGCGCGAGCGGCACGTTCGGCGGAATCGTCATCGGGGTGGCGGATCACAATCGCATCCGCAAAACCACTATATTCGCTTGCTGTATCCTCCAGCGTCTCTCCTTTTTCCATTGAAATCCCCTGTTCACCCATCACCCCAATCCAGCCCCCACCTGCTCTGATTGCTGCAGACTGAAACATATTCATTGTGCGGGTAGAAGGTTGGAAAAACAGCGTCGCCACAACTTTGCCCTTTAGTAAGTCCGTAGGAATCCCCTTGGTTATGAATATATTAAAGCGCCGAATGATCTCGTCGTAGTCCGCCTTTGTAAGATCGCTTGCATTAACAAAGTGCTTAATGGCCATTATTTTCTCCTTTGCTTTGTTTAATTTTACACCTTCCGTACTACTCCCCTATCCGTCCCTCGACTTTGCTCGGGATTTCGCGTGTGAGTAGATAATCTTTTTACAATACCTCGCTCAGCATCCACCTCCACTATATCCCCATCTTTAAGAATTTTTGAGGCATTTTTTGTTCCGACAATACAAGGAATTTTAAACTCTCGGCTAACAATCGCGGCATGAGACATAAGACCGCCCATATCAGTTATGATTGCGGCCGCTTTTTTACAGGCAACAATTAACTCTGGAGCGGTTGTTTCAGCAACAAGGATGTCGCCTTGACGCATTTTTTTGATTTCAGCATTAACGCGGTCAAGATTGCTATAATCAACAGGAATTATTTTTACAATCCCACTAACCCTTCCTTTGCTTGCAATTTGTCCTTGTATCACATCTGAATAAATAGTTTTCTCCTTAAATTTCTGAAGTATTGTATCCGCTTCTTTAGCTTCGTAAAAACCATCAATGTTATAACTCTCAATAAAGGCTTCTTGTCTTTTTGAGACAATTTCTTCATTCGGTTTATTACCATCAAATAATCTCAAAATTTCTTTTTGAGT
>JAGVHQ010000063.1 GCA_020056565.1 Candidatus Berkelbacteria bacterium | reverse complement strand
TGAGTGTCCTAACAGTCGGAACATGGTATATCGCCCGCTCGCGCAATAAGCCCGTCAGGATTCTAATTGCGCTCTTGTTACTGGTCGCTACCCTTAAAAGCGGTGGCGTGGTGCGCACGGCAACAATTGGTGGGATCCTTGTGGCGACTGACGTTTTCTTTTTCCCGCGCCCAATACTCTCCAGGTGGAAGCAGTGGGGGGCCGTGGTACTGATTATGCTTTCTTTCTATGTATTGAATCCCAGTTTGCACGCTCCATCCCCCTCAGCGGGTGCACCGATCGCAGTGCGATTAGGCCAGCTTGCCGAGGCAACTACGCGCACGTTTATACCGCCCACGCTGCAGAAACCGCTACTTGATTACGCTCATCAGTATTTCCCCTATTCAACGCTGGTGATCCCAATCGGGGCATGGCTTGCCGGGATGGGAACCCTGCTTGCGATTGTGCTGTATTACAAGAAGCGCTTTCGAATCTTTACTTGGGGTTGGGTTTGGTTTTGGCTGACGATTTTTTATGTCCCCTCTTTTGCCATGGGGTTTGGGACAACGCTTGGGCACATAACAGACAGATGGGATTACTTATTTGCCGGGTATAAGTATTCATATCTCCCCCTCGTAGGGCTTTATATTGCTCTAGCTGCATTGGTGGGGGTGGGGATTAGATTGCTTTGGGAGCGTCGGCACTACGTTGCGGTTGGGGTTGTGGCGGCTCTGGTAGTGGTTATGTTTTGGTTTCGGGTAAAAGAGTTTCTGGTTCTTGAAAAGAATTGGCAGATTGAACGCTCTATTCCTGATAAAATGGTAATTCAGACACTGACACAAACCCTCGGTAAAAATCCGGGCGTGACGGCAATCTACGTCCCTCATACCGGCCGAGACCCTTTAATTAACGCGCTTGAAAGTAATCGGATTCAAAACGCTCTATACCCATGGGAATCGATTTTTGTAACCGATACTCTTGGGGAGATCGTCAAAAGCAAGTATGAAAAAGTGTATCAAATGGAATGGGATGAAGCGCAAAAAAAAGTATTGGTCGAAGAGCTCTGATAGATTCAGTGCCTTTACTTGAGCCACCTCTTTCGATAGGTTATTATCACCTCTTACCTAATAAACAGATATGAAAATTTCTCAACGTTCACAATTACCCCTCAAGCGAGGTTCGCTGCCTCAATCGGCGCCTTTGAAGAACTTACCCGAAGTGGCGACCCAAATACGACGCGACATCTTAGAGATCTCTTATCGCGCCCGTACAGGTCATGTCGGAAGCGCGTTTTCGATTGTTGATATCCTCGTTGCTCTTTATAACGGCTTTTTGCGATTTCCGCTCGAGCGCCCAGATCATCCCGATCGGGATCGATTTTTGCTCTCAAAAGGCCATGCAGTGCTTGCGTTGTACGTTGCGCTCGCTCACCGCGGATTTTTTAGGAAGGAAAAATTGAATGAGTTTGTACAAGATGGAAGCGAATTAGCTGGTCACCCTGAAATTCAGTGCGTACCAGGTGTTGAAATTTCAAGCGGCTCTTTGGGTCATGGTCTCTCGTTGGGAGCTGGGATGGCGTTTGCGGCACGGCTTGATAAACGTCCGACGCGCGCAGTAGTCTTACTTTCGGATGGGGAGTGCAACGAAGGTTCAATTTGGGAGGCAATCCATTTTGCAGGACATCACAAACTCGCGAATTTGACGGCAATTGTTGACTACAATAAAAGTCAGGCATTGGGACCCACCAAAGATGTGCTCGATCTAGAGCCCTTTGCTGATAAATGGCAAAGCTTTGGGTGGGCTGTTGCCCAGGTGGATGGACACGACCATCAAAAAATGACCGCTCTTTTCAAAACACTGCCCCTTGAAAAGGACAAACCGACTGTAATTATCGCCCATACGGTCATGGGTAAGGGTGTCTCATTCATGGAGGGTGATTGGACCTGGCACTACCATACACCCACCGAGCAACACCTTAATAAAGGTTTGGAAGAATTAAATGCGTAATTCATTTATTAACGCGGTGGAGGGACAAGCCGAGCGTGATTCAGATATTATGTTTCTCACGGCAGATCTTGGGTTTCAAATGATCGAATCTTTTGCAAAGCGCTTCCCTCGCCAATTCTTGAACGTTGGGATCGCAGAAGCAAATATGGTGGGCGTTGCCGCAGGGATGGCGCTGATGGGGAAGCTGCCGATCTGTTATACAATTGCAACATTTATGACAATGCGCACCTATGAGCAAGTACGAAACGACGTTTGCCTGCACGAGGCGAATGTCAAAATCGTGGGCGTAGGAGGAGGGTTCGGATATTCCATGTATGGTCCGACGCATCATCCGCTTGAGGATATGGCGATTATGCGTACGTTGCCCGAGATGGTGATCCTCAGTCCGATTGATCCGAATCAAACCGCTGCTGCTGCTCGCGCAATGCTTAAGCACAATGGGCCGGTCTATTTGCGGCTTGGTAAAAAAGGCGAGCCCGCTATTTATACAAAGGAACCTCGGTTTCAAATTGGGCAGGGTGCTGTTTTGAAAGAAGGAGGAGATATTGCAATTATTTCAACCGGGCCAATCACCTACGAGGCGCTTAAAGCAGCCGAGATTCTGCACCAAGACGGAATTGAGTTGTGTGTTGTGGCATTACCAACCGTGAAACCGCTCGACGTTGTCTTATTAGACGAAATTGGCCGAAAAATCCCTTATATTTTGACGCTTGAGGAGGGCACAATTATGGGTGGCTTTGGAAGTGCAATCGCTTCTTATTATTTAGAACGTGGGATACACCTGAAGGGTTTTTATCGCCTTGGTACCCCTGATCGGTTTGTAAAGCGAATTGGGAGTGCGGATTATTTGCGAGGGCAATTCGGCCTTGACGGTGCGGGGATCGCACGTACCGCTTCTGATATGGTTTCAAATCGGCGATGAAAGGTATCCCTGTTCTTTCCGTTGTTTTACCGATTCACAATCAGGCCGGTTTCATTCAGGCGGTCGTTGCGGAGATTGATACATACTTGCGAAGCGCGAAAGTCAACTTTGAGCTTATTTTAGCTGAGAATGGATCGAGGGACGAAACACTAACTATTTTACGTCGGATTGCTCATAATAATCCCCGCGCGCATGTCGTTGTAGCTCACAAGCGAGGCTTTGGCGGCGCGATCATTGATGGATGGGCGCACGCCCGGGGAGAATTTGTCTGTCATATGACTTCCACTGGTCAAATCGATCCGAAGGACATTGTGCGCTGCTTTAAGGCAGTCTTTTCAAAGAAGGGAGATATCGTTAAGATTTATCGCCCTATTCGGGAAAGCATTCTGCGTAAGATTGTATCCCGTACATTCAATGCCGTTGCGCGGATTTTATTTGGTACACGAGTGAAAGACATTAATTCCTGCCCAAAGATTTTCCGCAGGGAACTTTTACCCCTGCTTAATCTTAAATTTCGTGATTCGTTTATAGATTTAGAGTTAATTGTGAAGGCGCATGCGCTTGACCTTTCAATTGTGGAGTTGCCCACGACATTAAGAGAGAGAACAGGCGGGCGCTCATATACTAATTTCCGGACCCTTTTTGAATTTTTACGTAACATGTTTCGCTATCGTATAAGCGATGAGTTCCGGCAGTGGAAGAAAACGATCCACTCTCAAGAAACTACATGACAAAGTTTGCAAGATTTATGGCGCGCTATCCACTTGCTCCTTGGGTCGCGGTAGCCACGGGACTGTTTCTATTCGCTATAAGCGGTTTACGGGATTATTGGTTTCGGTACGAGAGTTTAGGATGGGCGTATGTATTTGGGCATCCGGCGCTCATGTGGAAGGAATATTTTCAGCCCGAGAGCATCCCCTATCTTTCGCAACTATTTTTATACCCGTGGCAATTCAAATTGTTCGGCTATCAGCCGTTCGGATTCCTTGCTTTGAGTGTCGGGATGGCAGTAATCGCGACGGTGATTTCCTTTCGTACGCTGCAAAAAATGGGGGTGCCTTTCGTCGCGCTCGTAATCGCCTTGTTATTTACCGCGAGCGCTCTTTTTGGAATCGAAACACTTTCCTGGGAGCCGACAAACGGTTTTCAAAATTATTATGTAATTACGCTTATGTTCGGTACTCTCTGGTCGTTGGATACGTACCGTCGCAGCGGGCGCCCGAAAATACTTATACTGGGGCTTTTCTTATACACCATTGCGCTTGCTTTTTCGCAATTCCGCAGCTTTTTACTACCGATCCCAATTATTTTGTATCTTCTTTTTTCCAAGTGGGGAAAAAGTTCAACTCGCCACCTACTCATAGTTGTTTGTACTGCCTTAGCGTTAGGGGCATTTGCGCCAGCCCTCGTTTGGGGTCGAACCTTCAGCGAGCAAGGGCTGAGCGCGTTTCCGGTGTTCCAGATTATCGCAGCTGGTTTTGGCAACGTGGGAGCGAGTTTCGCAGCACTGGATCAATGGGGGCCGCCGCCCGCCCTCTACAGCATCCTCGGTTTTTCACTGATTAGCGGCTCTCTCATAGACTGGTGGAAAAATCGGACGTCAAAAATCGGGAGTTTGATTGGCTACCTGGCCCTCGTTGCGATTGGGAATGCATTAGTTATGCAAGTGATGGTACGTTTTACGGGCAGTGAGCCAATGGTATATTCCAACACCCATCGGTTCCTCACCTTTACGACGATTTTCACCTTCCCGCTAATCGGATTAATCGGACAGGGCCTATTTACACGCCGGTTTCCCAAAACGATACAGGTCTTATTCGCTTTATTTTTAGCAGGATTGATTATTATGCAAACATTTCAAGCGCGTCTTGCAATTGCCGCGCGTGCTCAGGAAACCGGCCAGATCAAACAGTTTTATGTTGGATTAAAAAATGCAGTATCCACATTGGGCGAGGGAGCAGTGCTTCAAACAATTGCGGTTGCCCCGCGCTTTACAATCGATCCGTTTACAAATAATCAATTTGGGCGGACCGAGTATGGGATCGCTGGTTTTTACAATATGAATGCCGACAATCTTTACCTCACGCACGCAAGCGCTGAGTCAATTGAGATATTACGCGAGCGGGGGTGGGGTTTAGATAAACTATTTGTAGTCACCTTTTCAAAACAAAGCGTGAATGATATTTCAGCTTCAGCGCGTGCGCTGATGCGCAATGGCGCCGAGTTTTCACTCACAAAGAGTCCACTGCGCACACAGTTTGATCCTTCAGTCAGCCGAGCCGAACCGCTTATTGTAACTGATCTTAACCTGCCGGCCTATCAGCCGTTCGCGCTTTCACTGCGCGCTAAAATTACCCCGCGAGATGCCGAGGTCAAAAGTGCGACTGTACCGATTTGGTGGCAGCCACAAGGAAGTGAACAGTGGCTTGAACGCTGGAAGACCGAACTCACGCTTCCCGCGGATGGCATATGGCATTCGTATACCGTTGCGATCATGCCGGATGAAGGCGTAGAAATCGAAGCTCTGAAATTCGGGGATATTCGTGAAGTTGTCGAATTGGAAATCGACGACATTTCTGCCCGCTATGATTCGGTGAGTGTGCCGTGAAAAAAAGATCTTACTTAGCGTATAAAAATACGCCAGTGCTTATCACTGGCGCAGCTGGGTTTGTGGGTGCAAACCTTACGCGGCGGTTACTTGAATTGGGAGCGAACGTACACGTGATTGTGAAGCGTTCAACAAATATGTGGCGCTTGCGCGAGATTAAAAAAGAACTTTCGCTCCATGATGTCCCGCTCACCGATGAAAAGAAACTCACCTTACTTGTTCGTAAAATTAAACCACTCTATATCTTCCACCTCGCGGCGCGCGGGGCGTATTCCTATCAGACCGATTGCCAAGAAATGATTGAGGTAAACGTGCGCGGGACCGCGACGCTTTTGGCCGCGCTGCGGAATATCCCCTATAAAGGATTCGTTAATACGGGCTCTCATTCGGAGTACGGATTTAAACATCATCCGCTCAAGGAAACTGACTTTTTAGAGCCAGTGAGTTTTTACGCTGCCACTAAAGCGGCCGCTACTTACCTAACGCAAGTGTTTGCAATTGGGGAAAAAGCGCCAGCGGTGACCGTCCGGCTTTTTAGCGTATATGGCCCGTGGGAAGAGCCAACGCGATTTGTGCCAACGATCATCAATCGCGCGCTTGCGAATCAACCGTTGCTTCTGACACAAGGTCGGGAGCGACGCGATCATGTATACGTAGATGATACAGTCGAGGCGTATCTGGCCGCCGCGCTGGCCGCCGCTAAACATCGAGGCGCGGTTTTCAATATTTGCAGCGGGCGCCAGTATGCAATTCGGGAAGTAGTCGCGACCCTAGAAAAGATTGTGGGGAAACTTGATGCGCGTTGGGGGGCCTATCCCGCTCGTAATTGGGATACTAACTATTGGGTGGGTAATCCAAGTTTCACTGCTGACACAATTGGTTGGCGGGCAACAACCTCGCTTAATGAGGGATTGCAAAAAACCATGCAGTGGCTACAAGTACATACAAAGGAATACACTAAATAGAAGCATGAGGTAAAACCCACGGTTCTCCCTCATCGGCTGTCGGCAAAGCCGCCCGATGAATCGGCTTCGCAGCCTTCTCCTTCTCCTCCGAAAGGAACATTAGGAAATATTAATGAAACGTCATCACGATCAAAGCATTCTCGTCAAAGAAATTAGACCGATTATTTTTGGAATCGAGGATTCGCTCGTTTCGACATTGGGGGTAGTGGTCGGGATCGCTGCCTCGGGCGCGGCTCGCCGGGACGTACTCGTGGCGGGGATTATCTTAGTGGTCGTTGAAGCGCTTTCTATGGGTAGTGGCGAGTACATATCGTCTAAATCTGACGAGCAGGTACGCACGGGCGCGAATGATCATGTGCCGATTCAAAATGGACTTGTGATGTGGGTTTCGTATATGGCGGCGGGAATCGTGCCGCTTTTCCCATTTATCTTCTTTCCGAACTCAACCGCGATTCCAGTTGCGATTACGGTTTCGGCGCTCGTGATTTTTTCTGTGGGGGCATGGAAGGCGCGGATATCGCTTCGGAAAACCGGTCCGCTTCGCAGCGGCTTGGAGATGCTTTCGATTTCGGTTGGGGCGGCACTGATTGGGTTTCTATTAGGGCAGATCGCTTCCCGAATTAGTTAAACCCATCATGAGGGAAAACCCTTGGTTTCTCCCTCATCGGCTGTCGGCAAAGCCGCCCGATGAATCGGCTTCGCAGCCTGCTCCCTTTCCTCCGATAGGGGATTATTCGGGAAATAAACGATTTATTCGCGTGTGCGGAAACTCCCAATTACAAGTCGCCCGAGCCGAACGTAGCGCCGTTTGGCGGGTCGGGTATGCTCAGCGACCCAGCGTTCGAAATCTTCCTTAGAGATTTTTTTGCGTACGACCCGTAGAGCTGTTTTAAGCAGAGCGCCGTTTGGGGCAGTCATTACGTATCCATTCACGAGCAGGAAAACAAGCATTGTTGTCATTCCAATTCGCTTGTTGCCGTCTTGAAGGGGATGACCCTCGATAATTGCGTACCCTAAAATTGCCGCCTGTTTAATAATTGAGTCGTAATACGGCTGTTTTGGTAACGCGAGTGCTGCTTCGAGCCGATCGCGGTTTAAATACTTAAACGTAGCCATCGGGTACTTTTTCGAAACAAATAGTTCTTGGGCAAGTTCAACCGCGATTTCTTCAACGTGTTCGGGTGTCAGAAAAACAATTGGTCCCGACATTTAGGTTAGTACTTAGCCATTTCTTCGAGATCTTTACGGTAGGTTCGGATTACTTTACGGGCTGCCTTGCGGACGTCTTTTGTGCGCGCAACCGGTGGTTCGTCCTTCAATTGGGATCGTCGAAAAAAAGTTGCGATAGTGCTTAAAATTTTAGCTCGACGCTCTCCATGTGCCATGGCTAGAGTATAGATGGAATAGAGGATAGAGGATAGAGCAGAAAGAGCGAGAATAATGCATTGTTCTTGCTCTTTAGACCTTCCTGGAAAAGTTGGATGTGAGAAGATAAAGTGAGAGAAAAGGAGAGACTATGGAGGAAGACTCCAAGGAGGGGAGAAATCTCCCGCTTCGTACTGCCCCTTCTGCAACTGACATTTCTGGCCCGGCGGCGCCTAAAACTCCTCGAGTGCAACCGAACGAGGAGCCGCAATCGAAAAGACAAAGTCCTCTTGTCGAGCTTGTTGATGTCAAAAAATATTACGGTCAGGTGAAAGCACTCGACGATATCAGCTTCTGCGCTCGGGAAGGGGAGTTCATTTCTTTTGTGGGGGCTTCAGGAGCAGGAAAATCAACGCTTGTGAAGCTTCTCATTCGTGAAGAGCGCCCGAGTGAAGGTGAAATTCGGGTGGCTGGGCGCAATATTGGCGCGCTCTCATTTGCAGATGTTCCTTTTTATCGCCGCAAACTGGGGGTTGTTTTTCAGGATTTCAAACTACTGCCGCAGAAAACCGTGGCTGAAAACGTAGCCTATGCCCTTGAGATTTGTGACGTAGATGACGCTGAAATCCGTGAACGGGTTCCGAAGATTTTGAGCCTCGTCGGCTTAGTCCGTTTTGCAAAGCGCTATCCGCACGAGATTTCCGGAGGTGAGCAACAACGTACGGCGATTGCACGCGCTTTGGTACATAACCCTCAAATTGTCGTTGCGGACGAGCCGACCGGCAACCTCGACCCGGAGAGCTCGCTTGAGGTAATTGAAACATTTAAAAAAATTAACGAAACGGGCACGCTTGTGATTCTTGCATCGCACAATAAAGCAATTGTTGATAACCTGAAGAGACGGGTGATTCTGCTACGTGATGGAAAAATTGTCTCCGATCAGAACCCGGGGCGATACGCCCTATGAAAAAGGTAAAAATAAGAATATGAGAGCAACATCGCGCATCATTATGTTCGGCTTGCAAAACTTTTGGCGTAACGGTTGGTTGTCTTTTGTTGCTACCGTGATGATGACCATTACGCTTCTGACCCTATCCACATATCTTCTGCTGACTTTTGTCGTGCGAATTACAACTACTCAGCTGCAGGAAAAAGTAAATATGCGCGTTGATTTTGCTGAGGACGTGAGTGACGATCAAATTAAGGATATCCAGACCGAGTTAGCCAATCGGCCAGACGTGAAAACGATCACCTACATTTCAAAACAAGTTGCGCTGGAGCGGTTTATTAAAGTCTCGCCTGAATTGAAAGATGCCATTGACGAAGAAAAGAATCCTCTTCCACGCGGGCTCGAAATTCAACCCGTTGACCCAAAGGAACTCGAGGGGATTCTCACCTATCTCCAACGTCCGCAGGTTGCCCCGCTCGTTGAGTCCAATACATACACTGACAGTCGGGATGCAATTAAACGCTTGATTGATTTAACCCATCTCGCGCGCAATGTGGGGATCGGGGTCAGTATCACGTTCGGGATTGCCTCAATGATTGTGATTCTTTATACGATCGTCTTAACGATTTACTCTCGGCGGGAAGAATTGGACATTATGCGTCTTGTGGGAGCAAGTACGGGGTTCGTGCGCCTTCCATTTCTGATTGAGGGGGTACTGTATGGAGTGATTGGCACGATTATCTCTACCACGATCCTCTTTGTGGGGATGCAACAATTCGCTCCGGTTTTGACCCGCTATCTCTCCTCGGTAGTTGATTTTAAAGTTCTATTTATGCAGAATTTGGCTCTGTTGATTTTTGTGCAACTTGCAGTCGGAATTTTCATCGGTACGGTGAGTAACTGGCTCGGCACGCGCCGGTTTTTAAAGGTCTAAAGAATTAGAGGGGGATTATTTATGCAATTTTTTGTTGTGAGACAAGCGTATTAGAATAATGTCATTAAGGCGGCTACTGTCTTCGAAGACCATCCGCAGGCCGTAGCGACCATGGTTCCCGAAGCGGCGATCCGACGCTTCGAGATCGCAGGCCGAGGACCGAGCGAGGATGCACGGCGGGCAGCCGAGCGTGTCTGAGAAGATAATAGCCGCTATCTTTGAACAACCTAGTCATTTGACGCTCAGGTCCCATCTGGTATCGTAAGAAGGGCGTAAGGAGGGTTCTGATCTATACGGGTCGTATCCAACAATTGATACGTGGGTCCGTCTCTTTAATTCTTGTGATTGCACTTGCCGTTTTTCTTTTTGCCCCTTCGCGCGCAGGGGCCCAAGATGCTTTGCGCGAGCTGATTCGCAAACGTCAAGAAGTTGAGCAGCAAAAGAAAGAAGCCGCGCGACAGTTGAAGGCGCGGCAAAACGAACAAAAAGCGCTTGAGCAGCGCAAACAGGCGATTGACCGCAATATTACGGTGACAACCGCGAAAATTGGCGAACTCGAAGGCCAGATCAGCACACTTACGCAAGAAATTGATCAAAAAACCGTTGAAATCGATCTTAAAATTCAAGAAATAGAACTTCTTACCGACGATCGCAATCAGACGATTCGGTCGCTGTATAAGATCGGCAGCCCGGGCACGTGGGCTGTGGTCCTTACGAGCTCTTCGATTTCGGAAGTAATTGGGCGTTCCACCTACCACGAGGCACTGGAACGTCAAATCACCGTAAATCTGAAAGAAACAGTATCGCTAAAATCAGAGCTAGAGCAGAAAAAAGCTCAGCTTGAAAGTAAAAAACGCGAAGTTGCCGCTGCGCAGGCTTCGGCCCAGCGTCACAAGCAATCTTTAGAATCTGACAAAAAAGAGAAAGAGCAGCTTTTAGTAACAAACAGCAAAGTACAGCAGGATATCAAAGCCAAAATCGCGGAAGCAGAGAAATATTCAAACGACCTCTCGGTTGAGATTGTCCGCGTCGCAAACGAACTGCGCGAACGCGGTTTCAAAAAAGGGGGCGGGATCCCCAAAGGCAACTCGCCGATCGGCATGGTCTTGCCGATGCCCTACAATTATATCTCGCGCGGGTTCGGGCCCTTGGGCGAGCGGGATGTTTTCGGCATGACTTTTCACACCGGGATGGATTTGGTCGCCCCCTGTGGGACGCCGATTGCCGCCGCGGCGGACGGAGTCGTAACCTCGGCCTCGTACTCGATTGGATACGGCAATAATGTAAGGGTTTCGCATAACGAAACATACTCGACACTGTACGCTCACATGTCTACATTTGCCGTGAGTGATGGGCAGCAGGTCAAACAGAACGACATCGTCGGACTGGAAGGGACAACCGGATGGTCCACGGGCTGTCACCTCCACTTTGAAATCCGCCGCAACGCCTTCCCCGAAGACCCAGAACTCTATCTCGGGTTCTAGAAAACACAACGCAAAGGAAATCACTTCTCGGGGTTTATCGCCAGAACTTCGACCATCTCGGGTACGCTCGGCACTCCACCGAGTGCCTCCCTCGGTCCTCGCTCTCGCGGTTCCCGATAGGGGCAATTAGTATATCGGGACACCATGGCCGCTCGGCTGCGGATGACCCTCGATGGTGAAGTTCTG
>JAGVHQ010000029.1 GCA_020056565.1 Candidatus Berkelbacteria bacterium | reverse complement strand
TTTTGCTTGAGGCGTAGCCCCGCCTTTGGCGGGGCGCGGGGGCGTTCGTCAGCGTCAGACATTTTTGCTAAAATAGGTTCGAGCGTGGTTGTATAGATATACCAGAATTCGACTACACTCGCCCTTGGCGGGTGGAGGCGAATAATTGCACTGAGGGGGAGTCGAAAAGCCGGAGTGCGACGGCACGAGGCGGGGTCGCGAGTCGCGCCAGCAAGCGCGAACATGTGACCGACTCCCGTACCCGGTACCAAATTCTGAAAATTTAACTTTCTCGATTTAATATTTTAACCAAACCCTTTTCCGCGTCCACGTGTACTAAGTCATTGTCTTTCAGTAGTTGTGTTGCACTTCTTGTGCCAACAATGCACGGAATATTTAATTCCCGAGAAATTATTGCAGCATGACAAGTCATTCCGCCTTCGTCAGTGATAATCGCTAAGGCTTTCTTGAAAAGCGGAGTCATATTGGGATTTGTCATTCCAGCAACAAGTACAAATGGTTCTCGCGCCCTCTCCGCAGTTTCCCTAATGAGCCGTAGGTCGTCGAAGTTAATAACTTGCACTCTTCCTTCAACTACGCCCCGACAAGCAACGTTGCCTTTTAGCTCATTTGCACTGTTATCGAATGTGCCGAGCACTGAATCTTTCAACTCGCGTGCTGCCGGCCCGCTGTTGAACTCAATGTGCTTATTCTTAAGCTGCAGGAAGTAAAATTCATCCCTTTTTCGCATTTCTTGTTCCTTGGGAAATTCACGCGTGTTAAAAAATGTTTTCATTTCCTTAGTTGTCCAAAACATCATAATGTCTCGAATCGGAAGACCAGTTGATTGCGAGATAGTTGAGAATAGCGGAAAAAGATAATAGTGAACCCCAGCCCAACAGACTTTAAGATCAAATCTCAGAAAGGCAAAGTTTTGGATTAAGTTCGCTAAAAACTCAAGTTGTTTAGAATCAATCTTTGTAAATAATTTCTGTTGTCGCTCCTTAAGGTCAATGAGGCGTTTTTTTGTTTCCTCGGTCTGTGATTTCAATTCATTGTACGATCCGGTTGCAGCCAACTTCTTTATGACTTGCAATGCGGCATCTTCCGAATCGATATTGGTTACTAAGTAAGAATATTTTAAGAGGTGCTCTTTGATCCTTTCATCAGTCGAGTTCTGAATGACAGCTATCCAATCCGTCCGCTCCCGAATTGTTATGTCCGGTTCGGTTGGCGTGACCAGGTCAATAAAAATCTCTGCTTGTTCGTCTTCTGAAGGAAAATGTTCAGCGATGATTTCCTGCATTTTCTTAATTGCATAAAAGGCAGGATGTTCTTGGGTTGTTCGAAAATATGCGAAGACGTAATAGAGAATCTCTTCCCAGTTTGAAAAGAGCTCAATAAAAGCAGCGTCGTGGATACTGCCCGTACGTAAATAGCTCCTCATTTGGGCAGATATTTCCCAAAACGACCTTACTGTTTCTTTAATATCTTCAATGAGTTCTTTCGTGCTTTCTTTATCCAACAGTCGCTTTCCGTCTTCCCGAATTCTACCAAGCTCGCTGATCGGATAGTACCAACGAATGAACCCTTTAGATCCGTATACAATCGCAGCTGAAGCATTATTACCGACAATTTTATGTAATGTTTCGAGGCTTTCCATCTGACCATACGGTTTAAAGATCGGTTGTTCCGCCGCGTAGAGTTGTTCCCAATTTATCTTTTTGCTCAAAATATTAGATCGTGCCGACAATTTTAGTTCCTTCTTTGGTCGAAGCAAGTTTGATTCCGCCAACTGTACCAGGACGAGGGGTCTGATGAAAATCTTGTTTCACCAATTCTTGTATTTGGTCCTCATTTAATTCCCGATCTTCATTATCAATCGCAAGTCGAAGAAAACGTGCGAAGATTCCATGAGTTACGAAAAGCGGCTTGCTACTGGTCAAAGTTTTTATTTTCCGTAAATACTCCATAAAACGTTGAGCACGATGAAAGACATCAACAACACTCTCGTCGACCTTTTCTCCGTTGAAAAACGAATTCAAAAATTTTTCTCTCACAACAGAAAGGTCGCTTGCTGAAGCGTAGAATTCAGATGTGATTGTCTGCATTGGTATATGAACCTCACGGAGGTAGTCGGTAGTTCGGATTCCCGCATTACTTCCAGTAATCTCTTTAATCCCCATTGCTGTTTGTTTGGCACGTAAAGCTGGGGCGGAAATAATGACGTCAAAATCACTTTTTCTTAATTCACCCGCTTCGACCCTCTTTTTGATTAATTCTGAAGTAGTTTCTTGATCGATAGGTGGATCAATTTCTCCGTTCATATAGGAGAGAAAGGTTTCATAGTTAGGCTTCTCTCCCCTTTCCATAAACGTAGTAATATTTTCTACTTCTCCGTGCCGTACAATTGAAGATTCCATGTATTCTCGGCGTTCCATGATAACTGAATCTTACCTGATCAAAGCAGAACTTGCTATTATAAGATTTGAACCATCCTTCAGTTCCACAATTTTCTGATAGTATGTACTTCGGAACTTATCAACCAACGGGTATCAAAAAATGATGCACAATAGAAATTGGAATTGGATACTATGAATATTTGGCTCTATGCGCTGGTGAGCGTCTTTATTGTCAGCTTTGTTTCATTTTCCGGTTTAGTCGGGCTCTCTTTCACGCGCAATTTTTTGCAAAAGATCACCCTACTACTGGTCGCCTTAGCGGTTGGAGCACTTTTGGGGGACGTATTCATCCATTTGCTCCCTGAAATTTTTGCCGAACAGGGATCCACACTGGCAAGCTCGCTCTACATTATCGTTGGAATCTTACTATTTTTCCTTATCGAAAAAATCATTCGCTGGCGGCATTCTCCCTCGATTACACAGCACTCTCAAGGCACGCACTCGCACCACGTCGGCCCAATGAACTTGATCGCTGACGGGACGCATAATTTTATTGACGGCGTACTGATCGGCGTGAGCTATATGGTCAGCTTGCCAATTGGGATCGCTACGACGATTGCTGTCATCTTGCACGAGATTCCCACGGAAATCGGCGATTTTGGCGTGCTTTTGCACGCGGGTTATTCCACGAAAAAAGCACTCTGGTATAATTTCCTTTCCGCTCTGGCTGCTGTCCTCGGGACAATATTGGCCCTTTCAATCGGGCCTTCAATCGGGTCGTTTACGGCGGCGGTGTTGCCGATTACGGCGGGTGGATTTCTCTACATTGCCGGTTCGGATTTAATTCCGGAATTGCATCGCGAGATTAATCTTAAACACACGCTCCTGCAGTTTTTAGCGATTCTTGTGGGAATTGGCGTAATGGTCGCACTGCTCTATTTACCCGCTTGACACCCACATTGGCGGGCGTACGCTTAAAGTGACACGTAAGGGTCTTTGACATCGACCCGAGGGCGATCCGAGTGTAGCGTTCATCGCTCGTAACGCTCCCCGGTATACATGCTGGCTTTTCTCCTTTCTCCAGCACTAAGCCGACTCGGATCCCCTCCGATCTTCTACCCCTCGCAACCTCACCGGAAAAAGGGGTCTAGGCGAAAGCCAAGACCCCCTCGATTAAATCCCGCGAAACACAGCGCCCAGAAACTACGGACGGTCGCGGTGATTGTGCTCACGGAGGCATGAGCAAATGCTGGGCGCGGGCAAGTCGGAAACAACCTGGGGCGGGCAAGTGATACTAGTGCTGCCGCATTGGGTATCATCCCTCCCCCCGACTTGCCTTTCATTCCCGACACACCTCACAGACTTCTCTCATCACTCCTTCTCAATCCCCCTGGGCAACCTCAACTGAAGGGTTCCCGTGGCAGACCTTTCGGATCAGCCCACGCCTCACTGCCACACGGCAAACAAAAACAAGTGCAAAAAGCACAAGCAACGGACAATCCTCTCTTTTCACCTACCCCTTCCTTCGCCGGCCAAGCGAGGGGAGGGGGCTTTTTCATTAAGGCATCTTTTCGTTGCGGCAAAGCTCAGGTACACTACATTCGATGAAGGGTTCGATTCATACAATTAAACCTTTAGTTCCGCACGGCAACGAAACTGCACTCACGTTTGCCCGTCATGCCGGCAAAGTAGTGCGAATTCAGGGCGCAATTCACCGTACCCGTGCTTTAGGTGGTGTGACGTTTGTGATCGTGCGTGATCGTGAAGATCTCATTCAAGCGGTTCTAAACCGTGCAGATACAAAAGTGAACGAAGGTGACCTCAACGAAGGCAATCAAGTGATTATCGAAGGCACGGTACACGAGGACAAGCGTGCCCCCAACGGCGCGGAGGTGCGAATCAAAACCCTCACGGTCGTTGGGCGCGTCAAAGAAGAAGCGCCGGTCGTGCTCTCGCACCCCACGCTGGACGTGCATTTGGAAACAAACCTTTCGTACCGACCCGTTACGTTGCGCCACCCCACTGAGCGAGCAATTTTTCGGTTGCAAGCCGCAATTGCCCAACATTTTCGCGTGTTTTTGGGGTCCCAAGGTTTTACGGAAATCTTTACGCCTAAGATTGTGGCGGCCGGCGCCGAAGGCGGAGCTAATATTTTTTCGCTACCGTACTTTAAGCAAAAAGCGTATTTGACCCAAAGCCCGCAGCTCTACAAACAGATGATGGTCGGGGTTTTCGAGCGCGTGTTTGAGGTTGGGCATGTGTACCGGGCGGAGCAGCACAACACCTCCCGCCACCTAAACGAATATATCTCACTTGATTTTGAAATGGGCTTTATTGATTCGATGGAAGACATGATGGGCGTGGAAGTCGCGTACTTGAAATCTTTGATGGAGGTCCTCAAAAAAGAACACTCTCGCGAACTCGAATTATTGAGCGCAAAATTACCCGTTGTTTCTGAAATTCCCGCAGTGAAATTGCACGAGGGGATCGCGCTCATTCGTGAACACTTTAGTTATAAAAGTCCGAGCGAACATGACCTCGATCAAAAAGGCGAACAATTCTTGTGCGAGTATGCGCAGAGGGAGTATGGCAGCGAATTCATTTTTGTCACCCATTACCCGCGTCCCAAGCGTCCGTTTTATGCGATGGACGACCCTGAAAACCCGGCGCTTACTTTAAGCTTCGATTTATTACTGCGCGGATTAGAAGTAACCACCGGCGGACAGCGGATTCACGACTACGCCGCGCAGGTTAAAAAGATGAAAGAGTGGAAATTGAACCCCAAAAATTTTGAGCACTACTTAATGGCGCACCGTAATGGCCTGCCGCCCCACGGCGGGCTCGCAATCGGGCTTGAGCGGTTAGTCACGCGCTTGCTTGGCTTACCGAACGTCCGTCAAGGTACCCTCTTCCCCCGCGACATCGATCGGTTAACACCGTAAATCACAAGCGAAATCACTCTCAAGAATTCGGACTTCTTTTAATTATAAGCCAGAACTATGCCGTCGAAGAACATCCGCTCGTCGGCAGTAAACTTTCTGGCTTGTCCCGATATAATCGGGACTTCGCAGGGAAAGTTTGTGCCTCCTCTTTGCGCGAAATGCTGCATTTCGCGCAATTAAGATCGCAGGCCGAGGACGAGCGAAGATGCACGGTGGTGCAGCTGAGCGTTTCTGAGATGATATAGTTCTGGCTACATCCGGTCCGGACTTTTGATTCCCAACAAGTCCAGCCCAGTTTTAAGTGTCGTTGCAACTGCGCGCGTCAGGTGGAGGCGGAAACCAACTTTTTCACCCTTGAGGATTGGATGTTTTTGGTAAAACACATTGAATTTCTGGGCGAGCTCAAACAAATAGGTGCACATAATATTCGGGCTGCGCATAAGTGCCGCTTCGTGCACGACCGATTCAAACCGCGCGAGGTGAACTAAAAGCGCGCGTTCTTCGTCTTCGAGTTTGGTGGTGCGCCCATCATCTGTATGTGTACCAGCGGACTGGGCTTTTTTCAGCACGCTCTGCGTGCGGGCAAACGTGTATTGCAGGTATGGTCCGCTCGCGCCATCAGTCGAAACCGAAGTTTTAATATCAAAAGCAACGTCCGTGCCCGTGCCAACTTTAAGCACGGAATATTTTATCGCGCCAATCGTGACTTCTTCCACGGTTTGAACGTTCTTGAATTCGCGCTCTTTCGCCAAGTCCCGCACCCGCGCTTTTACTTGGTCAATCAGCCAGTCCACAGTGAGAATGTCACCCGTGCGTGAGCTCATCTTGCGGTCTGTCAAGTTCACCATCCCCATTGAGACGTGTTCTTGTTTATCTTTGAATTTTTTCGGGTCAATCAGTTCCAGCGCTTTAAAAACAACGGTGAAGTATCCCACCTGTTCGTTGGCGACGACGTGGATTTTTCGTTCAAACGGGAAGGCCTCGTACTCTTTTTGAGCAGTACACATTTCTTTGCCCTCGTACGTCGGATTACCCTTCTTTGTAATAAACACCCTTCGATGCAGGCCGTATTTTTCGCCAGGGAAAATCACCGCGCCTTCATCCTCGATAAAAAACTTCCCGATATTTTTTTTCACGATCTCAGTACCGCATTCCACCATTTCGCTTTCAAAAAATAAACGGTCGAAGTGGGTGTAAAAATGTTGATAGAGTTCGTCATAGTAGGCAAGCGACCATTCCCGCGTTGTTTCGTAGAGTTTTTGGTCAGGGGATTTTCCGGCGTACAATGCGGCATTGAGCACATCGATTTCTGTTTCGTTTGTCCCATATTCCTGATTGCCACGTACGTACCCTTCGCCTAAAAAGTGCGCTCGCTCTGCTGCGCCCTTATGCGATATTTTTTCAAGCGTTACAGATCGCTCTGCCATAATTTTTTTAATCCCCCACAGTGCTTTGGCAACGTGCGGGCCGATGTCGCCCTGGTAATTGGCGCGAAATACTTTTGCCCCGGCGGCCGTAAGAATTCGCGCTAAAGCTTCGCCGACAATCAGCGTGCGCATGTGGCCGATATGCATTTCTTTGTGCGTATTCGGGTGCGCATACTCGACCATTATTTTTTTTTCGGTAAGGTCAGGATGGGGTGCGATGTGGATTGTCTCCTTCCTAAACTCGTTGAGCGATTCTACCAGCGCGCTTTCTAATACCCAGATGTTCACGAAGCCCGCACCCGCGACTTCAACTTTCTCAATTATGTCGGAGTGGGATTCCTTCAACTTTTCAACGAGCAGCTGCGCGATGTCATGCGGGGCTTTTTTGAGTGCGGGGGCGCTCACAAATGCAACATTCGTCGAAAAGTCGCCATGCTGTGCGTCGGCAGGGCTTTCTAAAACAATCGCATCCGGATAGCCAACAGAGCGCATTATTTTTTCGATCGCGCGGGTAATTTCAGAATGAGCTGACATTGGCTCTAGTCTAGCGCAAGTCCCCTTCTGTACCAATACGCACATACAGGGTAGAATGAGAATAGTGAAATCAGCATCAAACGAAAACAGTACCTCAGAGCGAGAGGATTGGTATCAAGACCTCGTGCTTAAAACCGAGCTAGCCGAACACGGACCAGTAAAGGGTACGATGGTTATTCGCCCCTACGGCTACGCGATTTGGGAAGCGATCCAAGGCGAGCTTGACCGGCGGATCAAGCTCGAGCTCGGTGCCCAAAACGCGTATTTCCCTTTGTTTATCCCCGAGCATTTTATCAAGCGCGAAAAAGAGCATGTCGAGGGTTTCTCGCCGGAGCTGGCAGTCGTCACTCACGCTGGTGGTAAAAAATTGGCCGAGCCTTTAATCGTGCGCCCAACGTCTGAGACCGTGATTGGCGCATCGTTTCATAAGTGGATCAACTCCTACCGCGACCTGCCGCTCGTGATCAACCAATGGGCAAACGTGGTGCGCTGGGAGCTGCGCACGCGGATGTTTTTGCGCACCTCGGAATTTTTATGGCAGGAGGGACACTCCGCCCATGCCACCCAAGATGAAGCAAGCGCGCTTTCGCGCAAGGCACTGGAGATGTATGCGCGCTTTATCGAAGAGTTTTTGGCAATCCCGGGGGTCTCGGGTACAAAAAGCGAAAGCGAACGCTTTGCGGGCGCTGAGGTCACCTACGCGGTTGAGGGTCTAATGCGTGACGGCAAGGCCCTCCAGCTCGCTACCAGCCATGAGCTTGGGGTGCATTTTGCAAAATCATTTGGGACAGAGTTCTCAGACCAAAACGGTGTGCGCCAAACTCCGTATCAAACAAGCTGGGGCGCATCTACGCGTTTGATCGGGGCGATTATTCTTGCGCACTCGGACGAGCGCGGCTTGCGCTTGCCACCGAAGGTAGCGCCCGTGCAAGTCGTGGTCGTGCCGATTAGCCCCGATTCTTTAGTGCGCCGCGCGGTTGCCAAATTGGGCGAAGAGTTAACCGCGCGCGGAATTCGCTTTTACGTTGACGAGCGCGACGAAACTCCCGGATTTAAGTTCAACCATTGGGAACAAAAAGGCGTGCCCTTGCGAGTCGAAATTGGCCCCCGCGACGTGAAGGCGAAAAAAGCACAATTCGTACGCCGCGATACGGGTGAGCACACAGCGCATGCGTTAACTACCGCCGGGGTACGGGCATGGGAAATGCTGCAGCAGATCCACGACGGCTTATACGACCAAGCGCTCGAGTTCCGAACACGCCATACACATCGCCCCAAAGCATTCACCGAAGTCACCCGGATTCTGAAAGATGAAGGCGGCTTCGTTGAACTCCTGTGGTGTGGCCGGGCAAGCTGCGAAGCGAAAATGAAACGCGAAACTACCGCCACTTTGCGCGTTTTGCCGTTTGCCAAAGAACATTCCGGACGTTGCGGAATCTGCGGCAACGCCGCCCGCACTACTGCTCTCTTTGCCAAAGCATATTAGCTGATTTTGAGAGAAGAGAACCCATCACGGGATTCTCTTCTCTCAACGCTCGTTGCACTCGCTACTCTCTTCTCTCCAATGTTGTGCAAATACGAAATAAATTCGCATTTGCACATTAGAGGAGGATCGCTCCACCTTTCCTTAAAAGGTTACGAAAATTCCGCACAACGCAATTTTCGCGCTATAGATCTTGATTTTTCCTGAGGTCGGCCTATACTTGAGCCATCCTATAATCAGCTCCATAATCCCTTCCAGAAGGTAGTTGTGGAATTGGTTCACGTACCTGAACTCTTTGCAGTTCGAGGAGAAGACAATGAAGATCAAAGCGGATACGTTCATCCTTATCCTGGTGGGGCTGATCGGTCTTATCGTCTGTGGGATGAAGCTCCTTGAGCTCTCCACTGGACTCGGATCGGTTGCGGTCGCGTTGGACGAAGACATGGCCAAGCAACGCCTTTTCTGGCTGCTGGGTACGATCGGCAGCGCAGTCGCGCTCCTGATTGGGATCCTAAATGCGTTTGGCGAAACTGCGCAAACGTTTTCAAATCCATCCCTTCCGCGGCAAGATCCGGATCCGTACCAGGAAAACGGCCAAATGAAAGCACAGTTTCGCGCCCGCTACTGCGATATGTCGGGCGAGGAACTCGTCCACATTCTCGAAGATCAGACCTGTTCGAACGAAGCTCACACGGTCGCTTTTGAGATTCTCAAGGAACGGGAACGAGTACGGTTGGGTGCCGAGAATCTTTCGCATCCCGTTCAGCGCAACTAGCCCCCGGTCCATTCGGACCCCCGACATTTGGAGCCTGCCCGCGAGGCTCCTTTTTTAATCCAGCAAAAATATTGCCCCACACATTATCGTGTAGTTTGTATTAGCTTTTTTCCTGCGAATGAGTCCCATGGTAGGATCGAGCTAACACCCATAGGATACAAGCCGTCACAATGATCGGACCGAAGACCAGAGCGTACATTTGCCATTGAGGAAGTGGATAAGGGGGGCCACCATCAAATGCACCATAGTATGCAATAAGTGTTACGGGAAATAAAAGCGCAACGAGTAGTTTCCAGCCAAATAAAGCGAGTGGATGGTGATTGTAAATACCGATACCCTCGATTAATACGTAAATAGTAAAGAGAAAGGAAAATTGACCTAAAGATCCTTTTCGAAAAAGAAAGAAGAGAAGAATTAGGGCTGACACACAAATAATACTCCCGAGAAGCTTTAGAGACCGTGCTTGTTTATTCATAGGGTTAATCTAACATAATGAATCATATAGAGTAAGTGCTTTTAAGTTGAAAAAAGTACGAAGAATCTGATTTTGTAAAAGAATCGGCCAGAATTGGGGGTTCTGGCCGACGCATGATCGATTATGCCGAGCACTGCTCACCTAAAGCATGGGGCAAACTCGTTCGCCGGATTGTTGGAGCGATTAGCCTGATTCGAGCCGTTTGTATTCATGATGTAGATTTCATGATTCCCGTCACGGTTCGAATCAAATGCGATTCTCATTCCGTCGAAATCGAACGAAGGAACGCCATCGAAAGCGGGATTAAACGTGAGCCGGGTTTGGTTATTCCCATTTGCATTCATGATGTAGATCTCGGTGTTGCCATCGCGATCAGAATCGAATGCAATCTTTGTGCCATCGGGACTGAACGTGGGTACGCCATCATTTCCCGGGTTGTTTGTGAGCCGCGTTTGCGCGCTTCCATCAGCATTCATGATGTAGATCTCGCGATTTCCGTCTCGCGTAGATTCAAACGCGATCTTTGAGCCAGTGGGACTAAATGCAGGTTCCCGATCATCCGCAATATTGTTTGTCAACCGGACCGGGTTAGTCCCGTCGACGTTCATTATGTAGATTTCGGGATTCCCATCCCGTGTTGAATCGAATGCAATCTTTGTGCCATTGGGACTGAAAATCGGTACCCCATCTGTTGCCGGATCGAACGTCAACCTTGTAACGTTCGTTCCGTCAACGTCCATGGTGTAAATTTCCATGTTGCCATCGCGTTCAGACGCAAAAACGATTTTTGTACCATCAGGGCTGAACTTGGGGTCTCCATCGAAGGCGGCACTGTTTGTCAAGCGAACCTGGTTCGTGCCGTCTCCGTTCATCACGTAGATTTCGGGGTTTCCGTCGCGATCGCTCATGAAAGCAATACGACCACCGGCATCATGCATGACCGGCATTCCTCGATAGAGGTCCCACACACCGTCGATGGGTTCAGGCTTGTGGGTCGAGCCAACGACAAGAACGGATCCGATTGGTCGCACCTCGAAATGAAGATGTGGGTTTCCTGGGGGGTTCCGATACCAACGGTCAGGTGCCCCCGAAGATCCGATCCGGCCAATAATCTGGTGGATGCCTACAGAGTCGCCACGGGCAACATTGATGGACTCCAAATGGGCGTACCGGGTTCCCCAACCGTTCTGATGATCAACGTCCACTCGATTCCCATACAGGGCAAGCGGGTCCAATGAACCCCCGCTACCGGCAAAAGACACAAGGCCGTCGGCAGCGGCTACGACCGGTAGAAATCGAGTGTTGGCCGGGATGCCCGTTGCGTGCTTGAAGTCTATGGCATATCTCAATGGACCCTCATGGGTAGACCAATCATATGCTAGGGAAACCTGCATTGGGACGCTGGGTGCCACCGGCCAGTGAAGCCAGTCCACTGGAATTTCATCGTGGATGCGGTTAACTGAGCGCCCCTCTGGTCCAGGATACGGATCAATCGGAGCATCAGGTAGGTTGCATCGGTCGCA
This sequence comes from Candidatus Berkelbacteria bacterium, assembly GCA_020056565.1. Lineage (GTDB taxonomy): Bacteria > Patescibacteriota > UBA1384 > JAGVHQ01 > JAGVHQ01 > JAGVHQ01. The sequence continues at coordinate 1,901 of JAGVHQ010000029.1, read as the reverse complement.
GTTACCGGATGGTAGATCCGCGTTTTTAACCCCGCCTCCGCCACAACCAGGAAAAATCGCCAAAGCGAAAACGACGAAAAAGAGAGCTAATGCCCTCAGTAGTGTGTTCAGGTTCATTCTACCTTCCTCCAGGAGAGATGCACATAGTATAAATCGCGATGTTAGATATATCAACAGGAGAAACTGTTAGTTATTGAAATTGTTCTAAGGAAGCTTTATACTTGAGCCATCCTAGAACCTGAACTTTTCGCACGAAGAGTTCCAAGGGGGAAGACGATGAAGAAACTTACCGCGCTTGCGCTCGTTTTGGCGTTGTTGCTCATTCCCAACAATGCCCGGGGTCAATACTACGATCCCGTAACCCACCTCGAGATTCACTGGAGTTCGAGTGAAGATGCCGAACTCGGTCGCGCGGTTTCGCGCGAATTCGAAGCCGAACATCGGATCGATCGAACCTCGTCGAATGCTCGCCGGTGGCAGGCTGTGTGCAATAAGCTCCGTTCCGGAACGATGTATTCGGATATCCTTGCATGGTCGTTTTCCGTCATTGCGGATATGGAGGAAACAAACGCCTTTGCGTTCCCCGGTGGACCGATCTACATCACCCCGACTTTGCTGGAAAAGCTCACAACGGACGACGAGCTCGCTTTTGTGGCGGCACACGAAATCTCGCACTGCACCGAACACCATTACTGGAACAAAGTGCAGGAACGACAGCAGTACAACCAGATCTTGAAGAATGCGGGGGTGACTACGAACCCGTATCTCAAAGGGAACAAGACTGTTGAGACGCTCGTCAACATAGGCAGGGAAGTATTCGGTTTGGAATACTCCCGCAAGGAGGAAGAGGAAGCCGATCGCAAGGCGGTGGCGCTGATGGCGCGGGCCGGATATCACCCCGGCGCGGCGGTCACGGCACTCGAGAAACTCGGCGGGAAGAAACGGAGCTGGGTAGGAAACTGGCTTTCGTCCCACCCCGACACCCCGGCGCGGATCAAAAAGGTAAGCGACATCCTTGTGCGGGACTTTCCTGATCTGAAAGCGTACGATCCCGCCAAGGTCGAGCATGTGAAACCCGTGGTAACACCGGGTGGATATGTAACCAAAATCGCGGAATTTGTGCCCGCGGGGTCGGCATTTCAGAGCTTTGCGATTCGCGGAGAGGTGCAAAATCCGAAAGAACGGATGACGGAGAGCATCTGGTACAAGATTCGGGTTGCGCTTATCGCGCTTAAGACCAATCCTTCTGCGCCGGACGGATTCGAGCGGATCGAGCTTTGCTCCGCGCCGTTCGATTCCAAGACAGGCAAGTACACCCTTACGATCCCCCCGGGTGTTCCCAAGGAGCTTGCCGACCAGGGCATTGTGAAGTGTATCCTCTTTACGTACCTCGATCATGACGAAGACGGACATTTATTTGGAGCAGCCGACAGAAAAACCGGCGTACCTCTGCATGAATTCCTTTTGCTTCGCATCAATCCCACCGGCTCTATTGCAGAGGCGATCCCGTCGCCGTTGCCGTTCGAGAAGGAGGTTGCGCAGTTCCTCAGCGAGATTCGGGAGCAATCCAGACCAGCGATCATCAAGGGAGGGAAGCCTTGGGAAGAGCGGCGATTCGCCGAACATGAAGCCCTGATGGATTACCCCCTAAAGAGTTTGCAACCCGGTTGGTACCGTGTTGCATTTGCCAAGGGGAAACCAGTTGTTACCCAAGATTTCACGCGGGATTTTCCCTCATTCGTAGGGAATGTAAAGAATTAGATCGAGATGTAGACTTTGGAGCCCGCCTGCGGGGCTCCATTTTTTTATGGAATTATTTTCGCCCGAGTCCTAAATTATCGTAAACGGCGGCTAAGAGTTCGCCGGTGCGACGTGAGAGGTTTTTATGCGCCATTGCGCTG
>JAGVHQ010000013.1 GCA_020056565.1 Candidatus Berkelbacteria bacterium | reverse complement strand
TTTGACAAAAAGCGGGGCAAGTACGGTTGTACCGGTTTCAATCGTAACGGGTTTCGTACCACCCCCTGTTGCGGAATCTCCCTTAATCCCGGGCTCGGCCCCGGTGACGCCAAAGACCATTGTGGCAGGTAGTTTTACGGCCAGTGCCTTACCCTCCCATACCAGGAGATCAAGCGCAGTCCCTTCTGCGAGATACTTTAGAGCGTTTCCTACCTGATCAGCGGATAAGAGAAACTGTTCAAAAGTTTGGGAGTCCATAAAGTAAAACCCCTCGTCATCCTTATACAGAAACGTGGCATGTTGATAGGTAACTGGCGCCTCGTCCACACGTACATTACCGGAGAACGTGTACTCAATTACCGCGCCGCTTACAAGGTTGCGCAGTTTGGTTTTTAGGTTTGCTCCACCTCGGCCCATCTGGGCATGTTGCGCTGACAACACAATATGGGGGGCATTATTGTGCATAATTGAGTAACTGGTTTTAATTTCACCAAGAGAGTACATCTCGGGTAATCTGCTCGTTTAGTGGCTGGAGTAGGGCAAAATCGCGAGGTAGCGCGCGCGCTTAATTGCTTCAGAGAGGCGACGCTGATGCTTGGCACAGGTACCTAAGTTCTTGCCGGCCTTCATTTTGTTCCACATCCCAAGTTGGCGTACTAAAAGCGCGCCGTCTTTATAATCAATGGTCGCAACTTTCTTTTTGCAGAACATGCAACCTTTTTGTTTACGTAATGCCATAGATGCTCCTAGAAGGGAATGTCATCGAGGGTGATTTCGTCTTCAGGTGCTTGGGCAGGGGCGCTGGCAGATTTCTTTTTACCCTCGTCAGTTGCCGAAGCAGGTCCGTCGTGCGCCGAGACAGGTGTTTTTTCGTCTCCAGAATCGGGTGGGAGAGGGATATCCCCGTCTGGTGCCGAGGCAGGCCCGTCTGGTGCCGAGGCAGGTATATCGGTGGAAATGCGCGTATCAACCTTTGTCGCTTCACCGAATGCACCTGCTGTTACTGGGCTCCGATCAAGTGAAATAACATTCTCGGCAATGATTTCGGTGCGGTTGCGCTTCGCCCCGTCTTGTCCTTCCCAGGAACGGGTTTGCAGACGACCTTCCACATACACCCTCTGGCCCTTTTTCAAAAATTGCTGACAAATTTCCGCTAATTTACCCCATGCCACCACGTCATGATACTCGGCCGATTCTTGCGTCTGGCCTTCTTTAGTGGTCCAGCGTCGGTTCGTGGCTACGGCAAATGTCGCAACCGATTGCCCCGCAGGCGTGCTCCGTACTTCTGGGTCGCGGGTCAGGTTACCCAAGATCATCGCGCGGTTTAAGTTGAGCATTAAAACTCCTCGCTCAAGAGCTTCTCGAGCTGCTCATCAAGTGCTTTTTGCCGCGTTTTTTCCTCGGACTTCGTCTCCCCGCTAATCTTTTTCGGTTTCTTTTCGGATCTTTTTGTTTCTTCTGCTTTATCGGCTGATTTTTCCACAGATTCCTCTGTGGTCGCGACGGGCCCGTCTTTAGCCGAGACAAGCCCGTCTGCCGCCGAGGCAAGCTTGCCTGTCGCTTTCGCGGTTTTCTTGGATCGAGGAGTTTCTTTGATCGGTTCTTGTGCAGCTTCAACCACGCTTGCGTCTGCAACAACCGGCTCTTCCTCGGTACTATCTTCAATCCGCTCGAGCGCGGCTTCTTCTTTATGAGCGTCGATCTTTTTCACCGGACGCGCGATAACAAGATGGCGGATCACAAATGATGCCAGTTGGAGTTTGCGCTCTAAAGGAGAAAGGTTTTTTTGGTCAATATCAAAGATTGCGCTGACGTAGTAGGCCGCATCATGTTTTTTAATTTTATACGCAAGCTTCCGACGCCCGAGCGGCATTTCGCGGATGATACTTCCGCCGAATTGCCCAATCAGCTCCCCAATTTTGGGAGCGTCTTGCTCGTTTTCGATTAGATACGTAATTTCGTACTGTCGCATTGTCAGAAAGAGTGTACCAGATCGAATATGGCTCGGCAATAGGTTAGAACCAAATCCATATCACTTTCTGATAGCCAAGCATTTCTGAGAGAGAATTATGGGGTTAGCTTAGGCGCTTGTCTGAAAGAGAACGACGTCGCCGTCTTGGAAAACGTAATCTTTACCCTCGCTGCGTACTAAACCTTTTGTGCGGCAGCCGGTCCATCCACCTTCGCTCACGAACTCATCGTAGGTCACAACCGTGGCGCGGATGAAGTGCTTTTCAAAATCGGTATGGATTACGCCCGCGGCCTGGGGCGCTTTTGTACCTTCAATGATCTGCCACGCGCGTACTTCCTTTTCTCCGGCGGTTAAAAATGTGATGTAGCCCAATAGGCCATAGGCGCGCTTCACGAGCCGCTCTAGCCCGCTTGCTTCCAGGCCGAGTTCTTTAAGATATGCTTTTTGTTCGTCAGGGTTCAAATCCGCCAGTTCGCGCTCGAGTTTGGCTGAGATTGTGAGCGAATCTTTGGCGGGGGTATTTTTTAAGAGGTCAGCTTCGTCTGCGTTAAAGACCGTCAGGATCGGTTTGAGGGTTAAGAACGGGTACTGTTTGAGCTCTTCGCGCTCCTCAGGGCTCAACTGGGCGTAACTGGCCGGTGCCTCGGCCTTGAGCTGGGCTTCGATCTTTTCCAGCGCGCTAATTAAAAGTTGGACATTTGTGCCGGCTTTTTGCTCTTTTTCCACCCCAGCCCAATATTTCTCAAGCGTTCCTAAATCCGCCAAAATCAGCTCTAAAAGAATTGTTTGCCGGTCGGACAATGGGTCAAGGTGGCCGGTAACGTGCGTCGTGTTCGGGTTTTTGAACTGGCGCACCACAAGCGCGATCGCGTCTACGGCGCGGATATGCCCCAAGAACTGGTTGCCCAAACCCTCGCCCTTGCTCGCCCCCTTCACTAAACCGGCAATGTCCACGAACTCCACCGTGGCCGGGACGATTTTTTCGGTTTTGACAAGCAAGGCAAGCGTTTCGAGCCGCTCGTCGGGGACGGGCACGACCCCCACGTTCGGGTCAATCGTGGTAAACGGAAAATTGCCCACTGCGGCAGCGCTTGTTTTCGTAAGTGCGTTAAACAAGGTTGATTTCCCGACGTTCGGGAGCCCGACAATTCCGATCTTCAGTGCCATTTTATCTTTCCCTTCTATTAGCTAGAACTACAGAGCTTGTTAACCCCATATACTCTTCACACAAGCGTCCTCGCTTTGTTCGTTTCAATAAATCAAAACGAACCACGCTGCGGATTGTGTTCGGAGCATATGGGGTTAACATAAGTGCTGCTAGCAGCAGCATAACAGGTTTAGGTACGGTTAGCGAGTGCCTGCGGGATAGCGGTATACTGAAGGTAATAAAGCGAGGGGAAATGCTGCGAAGAACTCGTCGTGGTTTTACGTTAATTGAAGCGCTCGTCAACGTCGTGATTGTCGTGATGGTGAGCATGGCGATTATGTCGATGGCCGTGGGCGTGTTGCGCTACACACAATTCTCAAAGATGCGCACAATCGCCCTGCCGCTTGCCAACGAGCGAATGGAGGAATTACGCAACCTCCCTTATGACTCCCTCGCCACGGTTCAAGGCGCAATTTATCCACCCGGTGACATCCTTGATGAGCAAGTCGTGACCCAAAGCGGGGTGAAATACACCCTTAAAACCCGAATTGACTTTGTGGACGACCCATTTGATGGGGACGCGACCGGTTCGATTCAAGGTAAACCGGTTGATCTGTATCCCTACGACTATAAGAAAATCTCAATCACTGTTTGGCGCGCGGGTTGGCAGAAACCGGTTGGAAACCTTGTTACCAACGTCAGCGCGAGGGCGGCCGAAACTGAAAGCGGGACCGGTATTTTACTCGTTACCGTACTGGACGCCCAGGGGTTGCCTGTGTCGAATGCGACCATTACTGTCCAGAATTTTGAGATCGCGCCGGGGGTTAATATTATTACGACCACGGATGTGAGCGGTAAGGTACAAATTCCGCGTCTCCCACCTGAAGAACACAACAAATACCACGTGACTGCTACGAAAGCCGGCTACAGCACGGATTCTACGTATCCACGCACAGCCCAAAACCCGAACGCCCTGAAGCCCGACCTCAATATTTTTGTGCAACAGGTAACAACTGAAACTTTTTCGATTGATAAGATTTCAACCATGATTATTTTGGCGCGCGATCAAAATGAAGCGAGCGTAGCGGATTTTCCGATTATGATTACTTCCGACAAGCTGATCTACAACAACCCCGATACACCGAAGTTTTTACAAACGCACAACACGAATCCTGATGGGCAGATTGTGCTGCAAAACATGGAGTGGGACAGTTACGCGTTGGCGCTTGCGAATAACCAATACGCGCTGTGTTCAACTTCGCCCCAGCAAAAAGTGAGTGTGGCGCCTGATTCAACCGTCACCGTGACACTCCATGTGAACAGCGACCGTAATTCCCCGGTGATTACTGCGCTTACGCCCGTCTCGGGCTCCGTGAACGGGCAGCTCGTACTCGCGCTTGAAGGAGACAACTTTGCCCAAAATGCGGCGGTACTTTTGCGCAAAAGTGGGCAACCAGACATTGGCGCTATGGTGATTGACGTGCAAGCCAACGGAAAAGAAATGACCGCCACATTCGAGCTTACCAATGCACCACCAGGGACTTGGGATTTTCTGATTACCAACCCGAACAGTAACTTCTGCCTGCAGCCGGCAGCGGTGAGTTTGCAATGAACACAACCTACAGAAAACCTGCGTTTACAGTAATCGAACTTTTGACCGCCATCGCCATTTCGGCCGTGGCAGGCACGATTTTTGTGGCGACGCTCACGTGGGGCTTGCGGCTCGTGCGGGTGGGCGAAGGTGCCACAACCCTGCAGGCCGAAGGGTCGTTGTTGTTGGATCAAATCGCGCGCGACATCCGCGGGGCAACGGATGTGATCTCGGCCACCAATACTACTCTTACGATTGACGTCTATCCCCGTTTTCCCTCCGAGGCGCCTCAGCGGATTCGGTTTTTCACCGATGGAGGCGAGTTAAAGCGTGGCCTCACTTCCCCACAAGGGGAGCCCCCCCAATACACATCAGCAAATGAAACATTTCGCACGCTTGCCAAACACGTCGCCGAAGATGGTTTCACGCTGCGCTATATGGGAGAAGACGACGTTGACCTCGGGGTGAACCCACCCGTGGGGAGCATCGCGCTGATTGAGTTTAGCGTCCGTTTGGAAGACCGTAGCGTGCGCAACCCGCAAGTCTTAAACTTGGATGGTAAGGCGCATATGCGCAACCGGAAAACGAACCTATGACGTACCGAGTATCTACACGCCGATCCGGATTCACGACATTTATTATCTTAGGATTTTCGGTGTTGATTTTAGGGTTGGCGACCGGGCTTATGAATCTGGTGACCAGCAATACTCGTGTTGCCAAGCATCGCAGCGAGTCCGTGGAAGCACTTGAGGTTGCTGAAGCGGGGGTGAATTACTATTTATGGCATCTGTCCCATGACCCTGAGGACTACTGCGATGGTTCACCCTGTCAGGGCGATCCGCCGTATGGGCCGTTTACGCATGAGTATAAAAATGCGGCTGGGGAGGTAATCGGTACATACACGCTTACGATTTCACCTCCGAGTGTGGGGGAAACCGCGGTGCGCGTCACAGCCCAGGGTGAAACTACAGGTGGAAGAACACGTAAAATTGAAACTCAGTTGGGGCTTCCGTCGTTTTCGCAATACGCGTGGGTCTTGAACAATCGCGTTTGGTTCGGGCCGTCCGCGACAACCTACGGCCCGGTGCATTCCAACGAAGGACTTCGTTTTGACGGTCGTGCCAAAAAACTTGTTACCAGTGCCCGCACAACCTATGATGCGCGGTGCGTGGGCGGGGCAAATGGTGCGCCCGGGATCTGGAGTCAAGGGAATGTGGGCGTGTTCGACGAGGGCAAGCAGTTTCCCGTGACCGCGGTTGATTTCCAGAAACTGGCGGCGGATTTATCCCAGATCAAAACTGACGCGCAAGCCAGTGGGCGCTACCTTCCGGCCACAACTGGCAACCGACGCGGGTACTATCTGAAGCTCACTCCGAACGGGATTGAGACCTATTACGTAACAGGCGAAAACAAATTTGCCCGCTCGGGCGGGGCAGCGAACTTAACCAAGCAGCTGCTCGCTACGTACCCCATCCCCTCAAACGGTTTGGTGTTTGCCGAAGCCAATCTCTGGATCGAAGGGACCACTGACGATCGCCTCACGATCGCGGCGGCGCGCTTTCCTGATATTCCCAGCCAGCGGCGCGACATCACGGTGGTGGATAACATCCGCTATACCGTAGAAGACGGAACCGTGGCTTTGGGGCTGGTGGCCCAACGCGATATTCGGTTTGCCCACTACACGCCCCCCGCGGGCTTGGAGGTGGATTCCTATTTGCTCGCGGCAAACGGTGGAATCGGGTTTGTATTTTCGAACACCAGTGGGAACCGCTCGACCAAGGCGTCGTTCATCAATAACGGCGGGTTCGGCTCTTACAAAAGTAGTTGCGACGCCACTCCCGAAGGTACGGGTTACGGGATGGTTACGTCTGCTAACAACGACGGATTTTTAGTGCGCAATTACTATTTTGATGAACATCTGACGTACTCCCCACCCCCTCAATTTCCAGCAACCGGTTCGTTTGCCGTGATCTCGTGGCAGGAGATTGAAACTGACTAGAGCTATTTATTTTTTAGAGCGATAGGCGAGGATTAAAAGCAAGATTGCCAGCACGAAGACCGAAAGCGCCATCATGGGAATTGTAATGTAGCCGTAGAGTAGGATTTGGGTTTGGGAACATGAAACCGCAAAGCTCTCCACTGAACAAGCAAGCGCGGGGGCAGCATTGTTTTGTAAAAGGTAGTGGTAGAGCGCAATCAGGGCCCCGAGCGTCGCAAGCGGGATACCATAGAGTGCGGCAGTGCGGTCGCCTCGGAATGCGCCAATGCCAGTAATCAGAACCAAAGGGTACATAAAAATGCGCTGCCACCAGCAGAGAATACATGGATCAAAACCGATTACTTCTGAGTAGAGTAAACTTCCCACTACCGCACCTGCCGTAAGGGCGAATGCGCCCCAAAGGGCAAAGCGAGCGACAAACGTATGCACAAAGTGCCGCAAGGGCTTAAGTGTGCCGAAAAGTCCAATAAACAGGAGGATACTGGCCACTTGGGTTGCAACAGTGAGAATTGCCAACGTTTGATTTGTAACGAGCTCGATTGTAGACATCTGGTGAGGAGTATATACGAGTGCGAATGTTGTGTCTATCTGATCCTGCACTCCTATTTCTCTATGAACCCTCGGAAGGATTTACGTTGCCTGGGTGTTCACCCTCGGCATTGTTCTGATTTGGATCCGGCTCATCTGTTGGAGGGTTATTATTCTCACTGACCGGGGCGGCAACTTGACTCCGGCGGATACCGTGGAACGCACTGTGGATATCTTTAAGATGTGGGTTCGTGACATGTGTATAAATCTGGGTGGTGGTGACGTTCTTATGTCCTAAAAGGGCTTGCACAGAGCGCAAGTCAGCGCCGTTCATAAGGAGATCTGTTGCAAAACTATGTCGGAGCGTATGGGGGGTTACTTTCTTGGTGATTCCGGCGGCTTTGGCGTAATGCTGGACAATCCGCTCAATCGAGCGCGCTGTCAGGGGACTCGCGTTGCCGGTTTCCAGTTGCCGGTTTCCAGTAGGGGTATTTTCCGGATCTTTCCCACTGGCTACTGGTAACTGGCTATTGGTAACTGGCTTTCCGCCTTTCCAAAATCGAATAAAAACCGAAGGATTGTCGTCTGTACGGATCTTAAGGTACGCGACAAGTGCACTGCGCGCGGCAGGCGATAAAAACACAACCCGCACCCGTCCACCTTTACCCGTTACGGCAAATTCTCCCCGTTCAACGTTTACTTGTTCACGTTCCAGTTTTGCTAACTCGGAAACGCGTAAGCCAGTGGAAAAGAGAGTTTCTAGAATTGCTTTATCGCGTTTCCCCCCCGGGGTACGGGTTTCAACACTGGCTAAGATACGTTCGATTTCTTCGGCCTCCAAAAATGAGACTTCGCGCTCTTCAGTTTTAGAGAGCACGATTTTTTCAATGGGAAATGTACTCAGGTCGCGGCTCGTTAGATATTTCAAAAATGAGCGTAACGCGATTAAGTGGTAGTTTTGTGTATTTTTTTGGAGCGTTTTTTTCTGCGCGTCGGCGGTGCGATTCAGGTGTAAGCGATAGAGGCGAATGACTTCGGGTGTGATCCCCGCCACTGTGGTAACTTGCTGGCTTTTCGCCCATTCAATAAACCGCCGCAAGTAATGGTCGTAATTGCGCAGCGTTAAAGGAGAGCGGCCGCGTTCGACTTCCAAGTATTCGAGAAAGTCAGTTATTAATTGGGCAAGTGGAGGTGAAGGTTGCATACAGTAAGTATCATACGCGAATTTTACGACGTACATTATTGTTACTTCTCGTAATGAGGTTGATTTATAGGTATGTTCTTCGTAAAATAAGACAAATGGACTCCCTTTCAAACCTCGACCAGCAAGTGCTTCTTACTCTTAATCAAAGTGTTGATCCCGCCAGCGTCGCCGGGCAGTTTGTTGTGTTTGTCGCGGTCTGGGTAATTTACCTTTTAATGGTATTGCTTGTCGTCGCGTGGTTTATACCTGCGCTGCGCACCAAGGAGCAGCGCTTGACACTGATCCGGACCGTGGTCAATGCAGGCATTGCGTGGCTTGTGGTGACGAAAGCGCTCGGGGCTCTCATTCACCGAGCGCGCCCGTTTGACGGCGTGGCTGGGGTGCGGGAGTTCTTGTTCCACCGTCAGGATTACTCCTTTCCTTCGGATCACGCCACATTTTTGTTTGCGCTGGCGTTCGGGTTCTTTATTGCGAAGAATCGTTCCCTCGGCTGGATCTTTCTCGTCGGTGCCCTGCTGGTGAGTTTTGCACGGGTGGTGAGTGGTTTCCACTACCCCGGGGACATTGTAGGGGGTGCGGTTGTCGCGGGTCTCGTTGTGGGGGTGCTGCATTTCGGCAGGGTGCGGGAATTGCTGGACAGCTATATTGGCGTTCCACTTCTGAAGCTTGCCACGCTACTTAGGTTGGCCGCGTAATGGTTGCAAGTATCCTAGAGATATTAGGATCGTTCATCGTTGGCACAATTGATAGTTTAGGGTATGCGGGAATTGTGGTTTTGATGGCGATCGAGTCGGCGAACATCCCGCTTCCAAGTGAGATAATTATGCCCTTTGCCGGATTCCTCGCCGACCAGGGGCGTTTTACTATTTTTGGCGTGGCACTCGCGGGGGCGCTCGGGTGTACCCTTGGTTCTGCGTTGAGTTACTGGGTGGGGATGAAAGGCGGACGGCCACTGATTGAGCGTTATGGGAAATATGTCTTAATCTCCCACCATGACCTTGACTTGGCCGACCGCTGGTTTGCGCGCTGGGGGAACGCAACTGCCTTCTTTTCGCGCCTGCTGCCCGTGGTGCGTACATTCATTTCGTTTCCTTTAGGAATCGCCCGTAGCCATTTCAAGCGCTTTCTTCTGTACACATTTGTCGGTTCGTTTATCTGGAGTTGGTTTTTAGCGTGGTTGGGCATCAAAGTGGGTGAAAATCGTGAGATTCTTTCGCAATGGTTTCACCGTTTCGATGCCATAATTGGACTGGTCATTCTGGCCGGAATTGTCTACTGGATCGCCCGACATATTCGCAGCGCAAAAAGCGTATAATTAAAACACAAGGAGGATTGCATAATGCCATCCAAAACAAGTTCCGGTCTCACTGAGAATGCAGCAGGGTTGCTCTGTTATCTTCTCGGTTGGGTTACCGGGCTGATTTTCTTTTTCGTGGAGAGTAAGAATGCGTTTGTGCGCTTTCACGCTGTCCAATCCATTATTGTCTTCGGAGCTTTGCACGTGCTGTCTTGGTTATTCATGCCGAGCTTTTTCTGGGGCGGAAACTGGGGTTGGTTCCAAATCATAAACCTGGCCGTATTCGCATTATGGATTTTGCTCATGTTTAAGGCATACAAAGGGGAACGCTACAAATTACCGGTGATCGGCGAGTTAGCAGAAAGTTTTTCGAAGGTATAGAACCCATCTCATAACTGTTTCCTGAAACGAAGCAGGAAATATTTTGTGCGAAAAACACGTACGTGTAAGGAGAGATAGTAGATACTACCTTGACGAACACTACGTGTTTTGCAGCCAAAATAGACCTGCTGTAGTTACAAGAGATAGTTATGAGATGGGTTCTAGTTCGCCGTACTAATTAGTACGTACTGTGCGGTATCTTAACCGATATCGAGATCTTTTGGTTCGGCCGCTGGCGCCGTTGGTTTCGCTTGTGCTCCTGGCGCACTCGGGGGCGGGGGAACTGGAGGCGTGTTGGGTGCGGGGCTGCTGGGCGGTGCCGGTGGGGTTTTTGGTTCATTCGGAGGAGTTGGGCTTTGAGTTGGGGCAGCCGGTGCAGGTGTGGCCGGAGTGGGAGGAGGCGGATTAGGTGGAACCGAGGGTGAGGCAAGCGGTTTTGCGTCTGGAGTAGGTTGTGGCTGGGGAGTAGCAGGCGTTTTGTCTTTCGCGCCGCCAGAGGTTTCATCTGTAAATTGTCGTAAGCCCCCTTCTTCTGCAAGCGGATGGGTCGAGTCTTTTTTGGGAATAGGGAGAGAATGGCTTGGTTTACGATTTCCTTCAGGGTCGAAATCAGCCCCCTTAGTGTTTGCTTCTCCCTCCGATCCTTCGGAGTTTTTGAAGTCCTCATCTGCGGCGATATCATCGCCCGTGATGTCGGAGAGGTATTTAATATTCACAATTGCAATTGCGGGTTTGCCATCGCGCGTGAGAATGTACAGATTATTTCCGCCACCCTCTTGAGAAATAGCCTCAACAATTTTTTCAAAGTCTTCTTTAGCTTCATCCAACGGAATAATTTTATCGATTTGCACAGAGAGCATCAGCCTCCTCTTCCCTACTATACAAAGTGTATTCCTTTCAGGAAACTTATGCTCGCTTTGTAAAGCAAGGCAACCCCAGCCAGAAGGCGGGGGCTTCATTTCGAAGTCAGCCCTCGTCGTTTCAAAACTTTCCGGTTTGTCCCGACTTGTCGGGACTGCACATGTGAAAGTTCGAAACTCCTCTTTTGCCCGAAATGCTGCATTTTGGGCAATAATTCCTCAAACAGCGGTTTTTGTAGAAGCGCAGCTTATCGCTTCCTTCCAGAAAAGGGATACACTTTTTTATCCATACCTGTTAAACTGAGGACAATGTTTTCGCTCAAAGAACACGTTCTTAATCCACATTTGCGGCTTTTTACGATTCCGCTTCATGAAACGCAAGCGGTCAGCGTTTTGTTCTTGGTAGGGGTGGGCTCGCGCAATGAGCAAGATTCCCAGGCCGGAATCTCACACCTGTTGGAACACATGGTGTTCAAAGGCACGCGCAAATATCCTTCGACAAAGATTCTTTCCGAAAAGCTCGACGGGGTAGGGGCGGAGTTCAACGCTTTTACCGGCGAGGAGTTCACGGGTTTTTGGGTACGCTCGGCAGCCCAACATGCGCCGCTTGCGATTGATGTGGTCAGCGAACTCGTGTGGAGAGCATCACTTGCCAAAAAGGAATTGACGCACGAACAACAGGTTGTACTGGAAGAAATCAAAATGTACCACGATATGCCCCAATCGCACGTGCAAGAGTTAAACCAAAAGATTCTCTTTGGCCAGTCAACGCTCGCGCGTCCGATTATCGGCACGCCCGATTCCGTTTCCGGGATTACGATCGAGGATCTGCGAGAATGGTATAAACGCTGGTATCAAAGCAAGAACATCGTGATCGTCGTGGCTGGTAATCCGTTGCAATACGACTGGAGCGCACTTGTGAAAGAGCGGTTCCCCGCTCAAGAGGCGCAAGAGGTTGACTCGTATCCCTACGGTCCGTTTTCTACAGCTGGGCCGCATGTGCTGGGCGAAGTGCGTCCGACGGATCAGGCCCATTTGGTGCTCAGTTTCAAAACCTGTTCGTACCACGACCAACACAAATACCCTCTGTGGGTCCTTTCCAATCTTTTAGGGCAAATGATGTCTTCCCGCCTCTTTTTAGAGGTGCGTGAGAAGCGTGGGCTGGCCTATTACGTGGGGGCCGGAACGCAAGAGTTTTCCGATACCGGCTACCTCCAAGTACGCGCGGGGGTGAACTCTGCCAAAGCCGAAGAAGCACTCCGAGTGATTGCCCGCGAACTTACCAAGCTCAAGACCACGGGGGTGGGCGCTCAAGAGCTGACGCGCGCCAAAGAAAATCTAAAGGGTGAAACAACACTGAAGCTTGAAGATTCGATGGCGATCGCTCGCTTTG
>JAGVHQ010000018.1 GCA_020056565.1 Candidatus Berkelbacteria bacterium | reverse complement strand
GAAGTCGCGAACGCATTTTTCACAAACGATAACTTGCACCTCAGTTATGTTGGTCCACTTTCAAAAGAAGAGAAATTAACCAAGGCGGCGTTGCTGCCAAGCTAAGGAGTTATATGAACCACCCCAAAAAAGAACGAACATTGTTACTGATTAAACCCGACGGTGTGCGCCGAGGATTGACTGGTGAAGTTCTGCGCCGCTTGGAACAACGCGGATTGAAGATTATCGCGTTACAAATGGTTAAACCGAGTGCCGAGCAAATGGATAACCATTACCCCAAAGACGAAGAGTGGCTCAAGCGCATCGGCGAAAAAACAACCGCAACCTTTGAAAAATATGGACGCGACGTGACAGAGACCATGGGAACCTCGGATTTATTGAAGATTGGCCAAGAAGTGCGCAAGTGGCTGGTGGTCTATATGGCAAGCGCACCGATTGTCAAAGTAATCGTGGAAGGGATTCACGCAGTCGATATGGTGCGCAAGCTCGTCGGGAATACTTTTCCATACCAAGCCGAGGTCGGCACGATTCGGGGCGATTTCTCGATTGATTCACCAATCGCAGCAAATTTAGACAAACGTTCGATTTTCAACATTGCTCACGCCTCGGAAAATCCCCAAGAGGCAACCCACGAAATCGCGCATTGGTTTACCCCCGCCGAACTACACGAATACGACCGGTCTGTTGAATGAGCGCACTGCCAGTTTTAGGGGCGCTCGCTGCAGGAGGGATCAGTTATCTTGTCACCCCGATTGTGACGCGCGCCTTAACTCGCGCGCGAGTTTTCGCTCTCCCCGGCGGGCGGCATATTCACGCACGTCCTATTCCCAAAGGTGGGGGCTGGGCGATTGTATTCGGGTTCTTCTGTGCTCTTGCGGGAATTGCTCTCGTTCGCCCCGAAGCGCTCCATTTTGTTGATCAGAAAATTGGCGGATTCGATAAGAACCTCTTAGGAGTAATTGCGGGTGGGGTGGCGATTGCTTTAGGGGGGTTTTTAGACGATCGCTTCACTCTGAAGCCAAGCACGAAATTACTCTTGCAACTAGGGGTGGCTCTCTTGGTCCCGCTTTTTGGAATCTACATTTTTCATATTCGCAATCCGTTTGGCGCGACGCTGCAGTTTGCGGACTTCGCGCCTTTGGCAACCGTTTTGTGGGTGCTCATGGTGACCAACACAGTGAACTATTTAGACGGCGTGGATGGGCTGGCGGCCGGCGTGGGTTTTTTAGCTGCCTTTTTTATCGCCGTACTCTCAGCTTTGCCCGAAGTTGCCCAACCCGCTACGGCGCTTTTATCAGCAGTCTTAGCGGGCGCGATTTTCGGATTTTTACCGTTCAACGTGCCCCCTGCCCGCGTTTTTTTGGGTGATACGGGCTCGCAGTTCATCGGCTATATGCTCGCTGTCTTTGCCCTTATCTCAGGAGGAAAGGTCGCAACCGTCGCGTTAATTTTAGGGATTCCGATCCTCGATGTGGTCTGGGTATCAGCACGCAGAATGCTGCGGGGCACCTCGCCTTTTCGAGCCGATCGTTTGCATTTGCATCACCGTTTGCTGAACGCTGGGTTCGCCCCCCGCACCGTACTGGTGATCCTTTGGGGGTTCGCGGCACTGCTGGGGACGGTGAGTCTTGCGACAACCACAGTTGGCAAATTTCACGCGGCTCTCATTGTAGTTGGTTTGATGGCGGTAATCGCGACTGCCCTTGTTTTGCTAGAGTGGAAGAAAGGGAAACAACGTGGATAACAGTTCAACGCAACAACGAGGTACTAAAGGATGCCTGCGCGCGGCAATTGTCGTGTTTGCGATAATTGTCATCTTAACGCTCGCGCTCCCCGCGCTCTCAGGGCTCTTGTAATGGATCAAGATTCAAGGGGGGGGTTGGTATTTGACGGGCAGCGCGCCGGCGAGCAGATTATCATTGTGAAGCGTCAGCACCCCTGGGTATTGGCGCGCGTAGGATTATTTGTCTCGCTTATCATCAGTATTATTATTGTTTCCGTATATCTTTTTAAGGCGAGTCCGCTCACAAGCTGGATTATTTTCGGTGGTGGTTTAGCAACACTTGGGTGGGGTTCGTATGTGTGGTACGGATGGTGGAATACGATCGTCATTTTGACCAACGAACGAATCTTATTGATTGACCAGCGTGGGCTTCTTTCGCGTACGGTTTCTGAAGTGCCGGTACCTAAAATTCAAGATGTCAGTTTCACAACGAAAGGATTGTTCCAGACACTTTTGAATTATGGGGCCGTGGCAGTCAAGACCGCCTCCTCAGAAGACGTAATGCGGATTCCGAACGTGAGTAACCCGTACCATCTCCACCAAGAAATTATGAAAGTCGCCCAGAAAACATGGTCCACCCCGCATCAGACGTAATGCGGGAAAAGACTACGGCAGTGAGTGTGTTTTGAGAAAATCCATATTAATTTTCAGTTCTCAATTTTACAATTTTCAATAAATTCTCAATGCATTAATTTTCAAACATTGAAACATTGAACATTCAATGAAAATTAGAAATTGTAAATTGGAAATTTGCAATCATGACTGGTGACAGGGCGGTTCCGAGAAGCATACTCACCTGTGTTTTATGCTCATTTAGGAATACCGACCCGTACTCCCAATTTTTCGAGTGCGGCGATAAACTCTGGACTGTTGGTAACCCGTTCGGTTGTGCGTACTAAACGGCGTTCTCCCGCGCGCACAAATTCAAGCACGACTCTTTCCAGCCCCGGATAGGCATGGAAGATTTTTTTGAGTTCTTCCAGAATTGTGCGGGTTGTTCCCTCTGTGAGAGTGAGCACAACCTCTTTTTCTGCCTGCTCTGGCGCATCCGCGCTGATCTGCTCAACGTGCTCAATAATTGGTTTGGCGGATTCTGCCACAATTTTAAGCACGCCATCTTTGTGGGAGATGCGCCCCTTAACTGTGAGGACCGTATCTACCTGCCAGAGATCACTCTGTGAGCGCAGCGTTTTCGGGAAAACTACTACTTCGGTGGCACTATTGAGGTCTTCAAATCGGGCAAACAACATCGGCTCTTTGGAGCGGGTGACGATCTTTTGCACAGACGTAATGATCCCTGCAATGCTCACAACCTCACCCTCGCGGTGCAGAATGAGCTCCCGCACCGGTACAACCAACAGGCGCTCAAGCGCGCCGCGATAACTTTCAAGCGGGTGTTCAGACAGGTAGATGCCCAGCAATTCTTTTTCCCATGCGAGGCGCGTGCGCTGCTCTGCGGCCGGGGTATCTTCGAGTTTGAGATGGGGTTTGACCGTTTGATTCAGCGTACTACCGAAAAGCGACTCCTGACTTGAGGACACGCCGTTTTGATGGGCGCTGTGGGAAAAATAAAGCATTGTATCCAGGTTATGTAACAGTGCGCCACGCTCACCGAGGCCATCGAGTGCGCCAGAACGGATTAAGCTTTCGAGCGTTTTTTTATTGACTGTTTTTGGGGAAAGGCGCAAGAGAAAATCTTCAAGCGATTCCCACGGCCCTCCTTGCTCGCGCGCGGTAACGATATCTTCCGCCACGCCCTCCCCGACGTTTTTGATGGCAGATAAGCCAAAGCGGATATATGCGCCGTGCGCTCCGCCTTCCTCGCCAGCCGAAGGCACTACCCCAAAATCCTCGAAGCTCTCATTTACAGAAGGGATCATGACCGTAATACCCAACCGTTTTGCCTCTTCAATCGCAACCGATATTTTATCAAGGTTGTCGCGGTCGCTCGTCAAAAGGGCGGCGATAAATTCCACTGGGTAATGTGCCTTCAAATACGCCGTTTGGTATGCAACTAAAGCATAGCTTGTGGCGTGGGCGCGATTAAAGCCATAGCGCGCAAACGGCTCAATAAATTCGAACAATTTTTCCGCGATTTTTTTATCAACTTTGCGCGCAACCGCTTTATCAACAAACTTCTTTTGCTGTTTTAAAAGGAGCGATTTAATTTTTTTACCGACGGCTTTGCGCAAGATGTCGGCTTCTCCCATCGTAAATCCGGCAATGTCGCGTGCGATTTGCAACACTTGCTCCTGGTACACCGCGATTCCATAGGTGTCTTGAAGGATGGGTTTTAATTCCGGAATCAAATACGTGATCGATTCTCGGCCGTGTTTGCGCGCAATATACTGGGGGATCAGCTCCATTGGCCCCGGGCGATACAAAGCAACCATTGCAATGAGGTCGTCAATTACGTTTGGCTTGAGTTCTTTAAGGTAGCGTTGCATTCCGTCGGAAGCGAACTGGAATACTCCGATCGTGTCCCCGCGGGCAAGCAGTTGGAACGTTTTTTTATCCTCAAGCGGGAGGTGTTCGACGTCGATTTCGTCCCCTTTTGTTTTGCGGATAATGCGCAACGCATTTTGCAAAATTGTGAGGTTTGCAAGTCCCAAAAGATCGAGTTTTAGCAGGCCGATCGCTTCCACGGCGTTCATCTCATACTGGGTTGTAATCGTCTGGTCGGCGCGGGCTGCGTGTTGGAGCGGAACATACTCGGTTAAAGGTTCTTTCGAAACGACAATTCCGGCCGCATGGGTCGAAGCGTGCCGCGCTACGCCTTCGAGCCGGCGAGCCATGTCCAGGAGGCGCTTTGTTTCCGATTCGGATTTGTAGATGAGCGCCAACTCTTGGGATTCGTTGAGCGCTTGCTCCAGGGTTAAGCCAAATGGTACGAGTTTGGCGATTCGGTCGACGTCCAGATACGCCATCCCGAGCGCCCGCCCGGTGTCGCGCACGGCGCCGCGGGCTGCCATCGTTCCGAAGGTGATGATTTGGGCGACATGGTCGGACCCGTATTTTTGAACGAGGTATTCAATCATTTCTCCCCGACGCGTGTCAGCAATATCCAAATCCACATCTGGAGGCGAAATTCGCTCAGGGTTTAAGAATCGCTCAAACACCAGTTTGTACCGGAACGGGTCAATATCGGTGATTCGAGTGAGGTACGAAACTAAACTTCCGGCTGCCGAACCTCGCGTGTTGGTCGAAATTCCCCGTTCTCGCGCGGCGTTTACCAAATCGGCCACAATCAGAAAGTATCCTGGGAATCCGGCGTCCTTAATTACCTGCAACTCATACTCCAACCGTTCCATGACTTCTTTGGGGACTGTCCCTTGATAGCGGTGCTTGAGCCCTTCGTCGCACTTTATGCGAAGAAAGCTTTCTAGTGTTTCACCTTTGGGGACGTCAAAATGCGGAATGATTGTCTCGCCAAGATGAAGCTTCAAGTCGCACTGGGCGGCAATCTTGACTGTGTTTTCAATTGCTTCTGGTACATCTTGAAAAAATGTAATCATTTCCTCGGGTGAGTACATCGCTAAGTGCACATCTTGCAAACTGAGGCGTTCTTGGTCGTCGACATCTTTGCCCTGTTGCACTGCCAAGAGTACTTCGTGGGCATCCTTGTCTTCGGGCAGGATGTAATGGATGTCGTTGGTCGCCACAAGTGGAGCACCAGTCTGCTTCGCGAGCTCGAGAAGTTGCTTGTTGATTTTAACTTGATCGGGAAAGTTAAAATGGGGTTGGATTTCAAGGTAAAAATTGTCTGCGCCGAAGATCGTTTGCATCAAGCTGATTTCTTTGAGCGCTGCCTCACGAGTTTCATACCGGAGGTGCTTGGCGACTACGCCATTAATGCAGGCCGAGAGCGCGATTAAACCCTCGGCGTGCGCGGCGAGAAATTCTCGATCGACGCGGGGTTTGTAATAGAAACCCTGCAAGTGGGCGGCAGTTGTCAGTTTGATAAGATTTTTATACCCCGCTTTGTTTTTAGCAAGCAGAATCAAATGGCTCGCGTGGGAGTCTACTCTTGGTTCGCGCTCATTCATTCCGCGCGGTGAAATATAGGCCTCGATCCCGATAATCGGCTTGATTCCCTCTGCTTGGCAGGTTTTATAGAACTCAATTGCCCCATACAGTACGCCGTGATCGGTTAAAGCCAGCGCATCCATCCCGAGCGCTTTCGCCCTCTTCACCAAATCGGGAATTTTACCCAGGCCGTCGAGCAGGGAGTAATGGCTGTGGACATGCAGTTGGACAAAGCGCTGATTTTGAGACATAAAAAAGAGGTTTCCCCTCCCTCCAACATTTACCGTAACGCAGGTACTTGGCATGGGCAAGATTTCTTGGTATAGTTCAGAAACTAGTGGCTATTGGCTATCCGCCAACTGGCGGAGCTATTGGCCACTCCGAAGGAGTCTCATGGCCCATACAAAAGCAAAAGGAACTTCGAAACTCGGCCGCGATTCTGCCTCCAAGCGCTTGGGGGTGAAGATTTTTGGCGGGCAATATGCCAAAGCCGGTGCGGTTTTGGTGCGCCAGCGTGGGACAAAGTATCATCCAGGGGAAAATGTCGGGAAAGGCGTGGACGACACTCTGTTTGCCCGCGCTGCCGGAATTGTGCATTTTGACTCGAAACAAATCCGTAAAATACACCAGGCGACAACGAATAAACGCCTGGTCTCGATCGAAAAAACAACGCCAAAAGTGTAGAACTCAGAACGAAGAACTGAGAACTCAGAATAAGTAAGATTATTCTGAGTTCTCCCTCTGTACCGTACTTTTCTCTGGTACAGGGCTTGACAAAACAGGGAAAATACGTATACTAGAGGCAAGCCGAACCATTTTGGTGGTAAGGTGGTACACGAATAAACATCCCGATGATTCGGGATTAGAGGGGGATCAAGCATGTTCGAGGTTTAATCGAGGGATTACGGAGGGTTATTCGCGTTAGGCTAACAAGAGGGCCGAGTCACGGATTGACTTCTCCTTGCATCGTTGGGTACCTGCTATCCGCCTACCGGCGGAGCGGGATGGATGCAGCTCTTCCTGGGCAGGAAGGGCACAAGGAGTACAGTAATGGATCGAGAAAGTTTGGGAGTATCCCGAACGATCAAGCCACCCCTGGGGGGGGAGGCAATTCAACCCGTGTTCGATGGCGGAGGAGCGCTGCTATTGCTGCAGCGGGTCGCTCCACCTCGAATCATTAATGCGTTGATGCCCGAAGAACGGGTGTTGGCCGTGACCAGATCTTCCGAGGGTGTCGCTTTTCGGCGTTTGCTCTCGGACCGCACGATCGAGTCGGCATTCATCGCCGCCCTCACCTCTGAGGAACGGAAACGTCTTATGGCTCGCCAGGGAAGAACCTTCAAGAAATTCCTGCAACGCTTCAGTGCGTTTTGCAGGAAGTATCAGGTGGGTCTTTCTCAGGTTCCACCGACGCTTCTGGCGGAAGCGCTTTGCCACGAGACCGAACGCGGCGCCCATGCGCGCGTGAGGATCTTGCAACGCTACGGTGCGCTTCCTTCGGTTCCGCCAGAGACCATTGCGCTGGTCGGAATGGCGCTCTGCCAAACCGATGCTGGCGCCCGTGCTCGTTCACGGATCGCGGATGTTCGCGATCGTTGCGAGCAAGGCCCTGAAAAGGATCAGGCAGAACGGTTCCTTGATGGAACCATCCGCGAGGAGCTACTGCCGATGCCAGTTGCGCTCGATGAAGAGTGTAATCCGGCGTCTCAACCGCGCACTCGTTCCTTTCTGAGGAACGGGATTCTTGTGCTCACTCGGCTTCTTCCTGAGGCCCAGCGCGAGCTGGTGACCGCCTTCTTCGAGGGCGATTCTACCCCCGAAGCCGGGGAACTGGTCGGAAAACTCAACGAGGTTGCGTGCATCAACGCCGATGCAAATCGCGAGCTCGCGCGAGTTTCCCGGCACGAGGTATCGAGTGCGTCATTGGCGCGCCGTGCCCCGATCTACGGGCTCGGCATGGCCGGGGCGCTGCGCGAAACAGGTGCCAAGTCGCGAAAGCGGCTTGTCCAAGCGGGGATCGTCAACGATGCTTTCCCCAGCACCTTGGGCCTAGCCCCGGGTGAGTTGGAGGACCAGATCCTCTCGCATGACCCGGACTAGGAGGCCTCGTTACGACAATCGCAGAGGGGAGGGCGACACGCTGTTGCTCTCCCCCTTATCTTTCTTAGGGAGTGTTAGCATGATTTACATCCCAATCCATTACCGCAACGAACACCTGATTGACTGCCGGGAAGATGGACTGGGCGGTCTTGACTGGTTATTCCATCCAGATGAAGTTCGATCAAACGGCATGATCCTGCAGATCAACTTCAATGTCCCCGCGGCTCATCCGACCATCTATTTCCCTTACAAGAAGGCTCACAAAGCATTTGCTTCCAAGCGAGTGTGCAACCTCTTCGGGGAACAAAGCTGTGGCATGAATCCGGATGGCGGAGTAATTGCAGCGAAGCCGTGGTTGGAGCTACTCCCGCATATCTTGCCGGAGAAACAGCCGGGCGATTCAGACCTCGTCGGGTACGAGCTCGATACGGTGGGACACGCGCTCGCCCACGGCATGATTGTGGCAGGCAATGAGCTCTTCCACGATTGTGTGAGACGTGATGAGGAGTTATCGATCATTGAGCGCGTTGGGTATCACCCGGACAATCAGAAACGCCTGATCATCGCGCTCTACATCGAACCGGGACGGATCATCGACTTGGTCGGCGAACGTTCGATCCAAGTCCGCGCGGTTCTGATGCGCACGTTCCTCGAGTATCTCTTCGATGGATACGTGAGCGAGAGCATTCTGAAGCAATGGCGAACGCATCGGGATGCCGAAGACAGAATCTTGAGCCGCCGGAGACGTCAACAGCTTCCTTTTCACCCCCGGGGTCGCACGGACGTTTACCCGGTACCCCTGAATAGGCCCTCTGTGGCCTGACGGAGAAGATGTACATGGACGTACATGGATCTTCTCCGTTTTTTTATTTGCCTTTTAGGCAAATATCCCGAGTCCGCCAGCCGGCGGATCGAAGGATACTCCGCTAGTATCTTGCTCAACTGAAGCGAATCCGTTAAACTGTGATAGATATGAATCTCATTGCTGAAGCTACTAAATCACATCTCAAGAAAAACCCACCCGTGTTACGTCCGGGTAATACCGTGCGTGTGCACCAACGGATTATTGAAGGCGCGAAAGAGCGGATCCAGATTTTTGAAGGTTTGGTAATTTCAGTGCGTGCTGGTCGCGGGTTAAACGGCAACTATACTG
>JAGVHQ010000024.1 GCA_020056565.1 Candidatus Berkelbacteria bacterium | reverse complement strand
GAATTCGTCCACCCCCTCTACAAACGTGAAATCGTAGCGGTCTAAACCATACCAAACCGCAATCGCGGTTGCGTTTGGCATCGAGCCGACGCTGAAGAACTGTTTTACGTGTTCTTGAGTGAGCGGATCAGGCGCGCTGGCAAGGTAGACAATCGAGCCCTTGGGAATCGTAGGGATTGCGTCTTGAAGCGCAGCGTAAAATTGTTTTGTCGGTGTGCTACGAGTGTCGGCAATGTGGGAAAAGTAGCGCGTATTTCCGATGATAGACCCTGCCACGATGACCAAGATGATCCCGGGAAAAAGCCACACCGGTTTCTTATGCGTTTTCGACGCCAGCCACACAATGCTTACCAAGAGCCATCCGATGGCGGGTAGGGCGTAGATTAAATAACGATGGCGATGGTCGATAAACGTGGAAGGATATTGAGCGTAGTAAATGAGGAAGCTTGCCCCGATCCATGCTAAAGATGCGAGGATTATTTTTCCCAATCCACGCTCGTTTTTCCAGAAGTGCACCCCAAAGGTGATAATTGTGGTAAGTGCCCCAATCGAAAATACGAGCGGGGGCAAAAGCATCTGCGCATCTTGGGCAGTTTGGATGCGAGAAAGTGCCGCGTACCCAAGTGCTCCAAGAATTGCGACGCTACCAACGATTAAAGCGCGCGTACGCGTGGCAAGCGGAATGAGCCAAAGCCACACAAGTGCCAGCGCGCCGAGAATGAGTGTCGCGATAAATGGACCGCTTACTGCAAACGTGTGCGAAATCCAATCTGCGACAGTGTTTGGCATGAGTGTGTTGCCAAACGTAATCAGCGGGGTCATGAATGCTTCGAGCGGGTTTTCTTTCACAAAACTTAGCAGCATTCCAATCCGGCTCCCGCTTTCTGTATCGGAAAGGTAATACGTGCGAAACAGTATAACCAGAGGAATAAGGCGAAGCTCAATTTCAAGCCACGCTTTCCAGCTACGAGCAGCCAGAAAAATGATTGTAAATGCCGCAAGTGCCAGTGCTGCCCCATGGGAGCGTACGTAAAATCCTTCTAGACTTGCCCACAGAAGGCCAAACGAAACTAGATACCACGCAACTCGTTTCCACCCTTGAGCGCGAAACGATAGAATCGCCGCTGCGGTTGTCGCAAGCACCACGGTCAAGCCCAGAAATGATTGGTAGGAATTCTGAATCCTGAGCATCGTATCGGCGGAGGCGGTCGTCGTGGCAACCACAAGCGCGCTTGCAAGCGCGAGCAAGCGCTCTCGGAATAAAAGGCGCGAAACCCAGTACATTACGACTGCTCCAAGCGCTCGGATCCCGATCGCAACTGCAAAATAGCCCAGCGGTTCCAGCCCGAACGATTTGAAAAATGGATAAATCGGGGCGACTAATCCGCGGTACGGCCCCCCGCCCCACACACCCGGACCAAAGTAGCCCGCCCCTTCGGTGATATGCTGCATTTTGAACAGCAGCGCGAAATCGTCTTGCCACCACCATAATTTAAGCGTCATCGCAAAAGCGGCGAATGTGGCGATCGCAATCAGTAAGGAATCAACGACACCCCAAACAAGGCGGGTGCGGCGACTATTGGATTTCTCGTCCCGCTTCACACGTGTTATTTTACAGGTTTGCGTCTTGATTGTCGAGAAAATCTTAGATGTCTCTTACTCGACGAGTGCGGCAATACTGGCTATACTCAATCCTTGTGTCGCGCATATACCTTTCTTTGTGTTTCCCGGCGTTTAATGAGGCCACCAACATCCGCGGTCAAGTTTCCGATGCGCTCCGCGCAGGCGAAAGTATTGGCAAGGCATTTGAGGTCATTATCGTAAACGACGGTTCGACCGATGAGACAAAGGCGATTGTATCTACTCTTCAGCATCAAGACCCCCGCATTCGGCTCGTGAATCATTCCCGCAACCGCGGCTATGGTGCGGCGGTGTGGTCGGGGTTGCGCGCCGCACGCGGGCAGTATTTATTTTACTCCGATGCCGATCGGCAGTTTGATCTGCGGGAAATAAAAAAATTATTCGCTCATATTGACCACTATGACGTGGTAATCGGATATCGGAAGACGCGCCAAGATCATTTTATGCGCCGCATGAATACGTGGGGTTGGGCCAAGTTAGCGCATCTCGCGCTCGGAATCAAAGCCAAAGATCCAGACTGCGCGTTTAAACTTTTCCGACGCAGCGCACTTGCTGGAATCTCGGTGCGTAGCCAGGGGGCGGTTTTTTCTCCGGAGCTTCTACTGAGACTGAAGCATCTGAATCGTTCGATTAAAGAAATTCCCGTAACGCACCTGCCGCGGCGCTCGGGCAGCCCGACCGGGGCATCCGCACGCGTGATTATCCGGGCTCTGCGCGAACTGTTTGACTTGTGGCGCCGGGAGACGCTTTAGGAGCGCAGGATTCAACCAGAGTCAGATTGAGAAGCTAAAAAAATAAGATGATTTCAAGGCGCGAGGACGAAAGTGTGCCCAGTGGCACAGTGAGAAGGAGCAACGAAGAAATCAGCCATTTTTTAGCTTCCCGCTGCGGGCACAACGAATAGAGGTCATCTTCTGCGTTGCTCGTCGCTTACGTACCTAAAGGTACGCAGCGCTCCTCGCGTCTTGAATCTAACCTCCATTCGTTGTGCTCAACTGGCTTTGGTTGAATCCTGCGCTCCTAGGTAGACGAAAGAGCTGAAAAAAGATATACTGCCCGCAGATGAAAAGCGCGCTAATTTCTTTTATTGTTCCCTTCAAAAACGAACAGGAAACGCTGAGCGCGTTGTGGGAAAAGATTGTGGCGGGTTCCAAGCCCCTGAACGTTTCGGTGGAAGGGATTTTTGTAGATGACGGCTCAACCGACCGTTCGTTTGAACGCGCCAAAGCCCTCAGCAAAAAAGATCCGCGCGTCACGGTTATTCGCCACCGCGCTAACTTTGGTAAATCCGCCGCCTTGATGACTGGCTTTGATCACGCGCGCGGGGAGTTCATGTGTACAATTGATGCCGACTTGCAAGACGACCCGGCGGAAATCGTAAAGCTTAAAAAAAAGCTGGACGAGGGGTTTGATCTCGTATCCGGTTGGAAAAAAGTACGTCGTGATAATCCTGAAAAACTACTCGTTACAAAAGTCTTCAACACACTCACCGCGCGTTTAACCGGTGTGAAGCTGCACGATTTTAACTGCGGGTTTAAGCTCTATCGGCGAGAAGTTGTACAAGAGTTGAATCTCTATGGCGAGCTGTATCGTTTTATTCCCGTGTTTGCCGCAAAACTTGGCTTCCGTGTTGCAGAGGCACCGGTTACGCATCACGCCCGCGCGCATGGCATTTCCAAATACGGTTTAGGGCGCTTATTGCGCGGGCCGTTTGATTTACTGACTGTTATTTTCCTCACAAGCTATGGCCGCCGGCCTGGGCATTATTTTGGCCGCTTGAGTCTCTTCTTCTTATTGCCTGGATTTGCAATTAGCGGTTATATTGCGTGGCTGAGGATTGCGACTGGCTCAATTCAGTTTCGTTACCCGTTACTATTTTTAGGAGTGCTGTTGGTGATCGTGGGTGTGCAAGTACTAATGAGCGGTTTAATTGCGGAACTGATTGTGCAGCATTCCACGCCCGAACGCGGACGTAACTTCCGAATCGCCGAGATCGTTTCCCGGAGAAAATAACTGGACTAGTCCCCAACTTCTACGACGGCCGTCGATGGAGGTAGGAACGGACAGTCTTTGAAATCGTCAATTACGTACGTAATTTGCTGCACTTCATTCCCTGCGAAACGGAAAAATAGCTCGCGTGCCGGGCGGTTTTCATCCATAAATAATTGCGCGGTTGGGGTGTTCTCGGTGAGACGCCGTTCAACACCACTCTTGTCTTTCACGCTAAAATGTCCTGCGATTGTGCCCGTGCACAGCTCGCCCCCTGCGATCTTGATGCTCCATACCCGCCGCACAGCCGGTAGGTCCACGACATATGTATCGAACGCGACCTTGCTGAGTTGTAAGGGCGTGGAGCGGATTTGCCCAACTCGGACGTGCTCGTGATCGTTTTTCCAAATCTTCAAAAGCGGCACATCATCCACGCTGACCGTATAAACGGGTGTAAGGTTTTCGAGGTACTCGACCGCATATGTCCTTTGGGGCGGAAAGCCGACATAGGAGAGCTCCATCACATATTCCCCGAGCCGTAGCGCGCCGGAAAAGTGCACATCGTTGATTTGGATGTCCGCTCGTAAGCGTTCAACCGGCAAACTGGAGGCAGTGGAAACCGGTAGGGCTAGCTGGGAGGCAGGTTCGGCATTAGCATTCAGCCACTCCACGCCTTGCAAGAATACGTTGCCGTAGGTGTTACCCGCAGCCGGAAAATTTTGGGCTGCGGCTTTGTTGAGCCCGCCTGAGATTGAGTTAAAGTACACATTTTGATTGGGGTGGAGTGCGATTATGCTTACCGCGGCGGGGATGAATGCAAACGTGGCCAACCCTGCCCCTGCCCACGGGTTACGCGCGTATTCCACATACGGAATCCGCGCGATTGCTTGCACAATTACCTGCGCGCCCAGGCCTGCCAAAAGTGCGAGCACTGGGAGAAACTCCATGATTTGTCGTACTCCCCCATAAATTGTTGAACCAGGGATACTCACGCGCAGGATCGGTACTGCAAGCCAAATAAGAAATAGGGCCGCCGTGCTTCGGCGTCGGATCGCGTACACAATTGCGGCACCAATTCCGACTGCGCCCAGCAGTAAAACGACTTCCGGAGTGGTTTTAAGAATCCACTGCAGGGGATACGCATTCCAGCCGTTTGCGCTGACAAACTCACTTTGAAATTGGGTGCCGCTGCCGATCCCACGGTAGAACTCAATAATTTTATTTAATCGCGCGAGTGTATCGGTCCATAAATACGGCCAGCTGGCAAAAAAGATCGTTCCCCCAACCACGAGCCCTCCAACCACAGCGGTTAGTGTTTGGATATTGTACAACCGCGCCAAAGCCTTGAACGAACGTTTGCTCACCACGCGCGCGACAAGCCAAAGGATAATAATCACTGGGATGAACAGGGCGTTGAACTTGATTGCGAGCCCAATTCCAAAGAATCCACCCACCAACCACCAGAGCCACGGTTTCTTAGTCGAGACTGCCCTCCACGCAAAGTAAAGCGCGAGCGTAATCGGCAGTGTGACCACTGGATCTTTAATGTTGAAATGCGACTCGGCAAAAAAGAGCGGATACGTAGCAAGCGCGAGCGCGCTTGCCCAACCTGCGACCGGCCCGAAGGCCTGGTAGCCAAAAAGAAACACTACCCCAACAAGAATGCTTGCGATAAGGATCTCGAAGAGGTGATAGGCGTTAATATCACCAACCCATCCGAGTAAACCATAGAAAAGGCGATTGGTAGCCGCGGCGAGGATTCCGTTCAGCGGCGGATGGCCGACGTCATCTTTGAGCCAATACTGGGCGGGTTGAGTCGGGTTCTGGAATACGCTGCGCGCGACGCGTTTTGGCGGGGTAATTTCAGTGGGGTTGCCCTGTTCGTCAAACACCACTCCCCGGATCACATAAGGTGCTGGATTTTGATACTGCGTTTGGCCAGTTGTTAGGTACGAAAGATAGGCCTGCCCGCGTGCGAAATGGACCGGTTCATCCCAGTTGATTCCGTAATCTTTGAGGGTGATAAGCCCGATTACAAAAAAAATCACACCCGCAAATACGGCAAGCAAGAGCGGGATCCGCCCTCCCCAAGATTGGGCGCTCTGAGTTCTGCGGTGCGAGTTTTTCACCACTCCTATCGTAGCAGGGGTGCGAGTGCTTTGGGAAAGATCACGTCCCAATCGTAACTTTGTGCGAGTGCGAATGCGTTTTTCTGCATCTTTTGTAGGCGCTGCGGATTTTGTAGTAGGTGGACGATTGCCGGTGCCAAATCTTCGCCTTGATCAAGAGCCACCCCCGCGCCGTGCGTTTTGATTACATCTGCAATGGCGGGAATGCGGGTGATGACGACCGGCAACCCGGCAGCCAAATACACTTTTGGTTTTCCGGGGTCAGCGTAATACGTAAAGTCCGATTTGCCGTCGTAGGGCGCGACCGCCAGTGCACATTCGCGCAAGCGCCGTTCTAAGTCCTTATGCTCTTTTACATAACCGGTTATCTCAACCGACTTTGTTAATCCAAGTTCTTTTATTCGCGTGCGAATTTTCTCTTCCAATGAGCCGCCACCTAAAAGCAATAACTTCGCTTCCGGTACGCTGGCTTGAATCGCGGGGAACGCTTCCACGAGCGCCTCTACCCCTTGGCCTTCGCGCATATGGCCCATAAAGGCGATTGTAAGATTTCTTTTCTTTGGCGGTTTCTCGTTCCGCAAAAACAATCCGCCCGCAATCGTACGTTGGGTGTAGGCGGGCATCCCGCGCTCTGCCCGCGCTTTTTGCATCCGGCTCGTGAGGTTCCACGTTTGATCGACGCTGGAAACAGCTTTGCTATCAAACCAATGATAGACGGCGTTTAAGACTGGATTTTTAAACCGCTGTGGCACGTAATCAATCGTATAGAACACAAGTTTTTCAATCCCGCGGCCGTGAAAGGGTCGCAGTGAATGCACATTAAGCGCATCCGCTGCTATTGCTAGGTCAAAGCCGCGCTCGAGCGCGCTTGGATTGGGCGGGAGAAAATTACGCACCCACTCGCGCGTTAAGCGCACGTCTTTTCGCCAGAACGAAAGGTCGCTGTGGCCGGCCCAGTCTTTGTAGTAGCGTTTTTCAACCAACTTGCCTTTTATCCAGTGCTCAAGCCAGCTGCGCGTATCCTTGGCGTATGAAAACGGGTGAGCGATAAATACAAGTTCCCCGGCTTTATCCTGCAACCACTCAAATAAATCAGTCGGCTGTCCGCCAGTGGCGTAGAAATGGGTGACCACGAGAATCTTCGATTTTCTCAGAGTATTAATGAGGGAGTTCGTGGTGGTGTTTTTCGTACCATTCGATGGTTTGCTTAAGGCCTTGTTCAAATTGAACCTCCGCTTTGAAGCCGAATTCTTTGCGCGCGCGGCTTGTGTCAAGCATTCGGCGGGGTTGGCCGTCGGGCTTCGTTGTATCCCAGACCAACTTACCTTTGTACTGCATGAGCCGCACGATTGTTTCGATTAAATCTTTAATCGTAATTTCCATCCCCGAACCTAAATTCACCGGGTCAGATTTATCGTATTTTTTGGTTGCCATGACAATCCCACGTGCCGCATCTTGGACGTACAAAAACTCGCGGCTTGCCTTTCCCGTACCCCACACTTCTACGGTGGGTGCATTCGCCTCACGCGCCTCGAACACTTTTTTAATAAGCGCCGGAATTACATGCGAGGAGCGGGGGTCGAAATTATCATGCGGGCCGTAGAGGTTGACCGGGAACAGCGTAACCGCGTTGAAACCATACTGTTGCCGGTAGGCCTGCGACTGTACCAAAAGCATTTTTTTTGCCAAGCCGTAGGGCGCGTTTGTTTCTTCAGGGTAGCCATTCCAAATGTCGTCTTCTTTGAATGGCACGGGGGTGAATTTCGGATACGCGCAAATTGTGCCCAGCGCGACAAATTTTTTAACCCCGGCTTTGCGCGCCTCTTCCATTAACGGAATTCCCATCATGATATTGTCGTAAAAGAGTTCCCCGGGCTTTTCACGGTTGAACCCAATTCCACCAACTTTTGCGGCAAGGTGGATTATTATTTCAACATCTTTTACGACTCGTTTGACGTCCTCAAGCTTTGTGAGATCCGCCTCTTCGATCGAAGGCGTGACTATATTGGTCGCACCTGCCTTTTTGAGCTCTTCCAATAGAAAGTGCCCCAAAAACCCCTGCGCCCCGGTTACGAGAATTTTTTTATTCGCAAGATTAATCACTGTCTTTTCCGTGGCTTTCCTTTAGACCAGCCCATGAATTTCGACGCGTCCAGGCCGACTTTTTCAAGATCGGCCTCAAGCATGATTCGCACGAGTTCTTTGAACGTTGTTTTCGGAGACCACCCAAGGATTTTCTTTGCTTTGGAATAATCTCCGCGCAGAATGTCTACTTCAGTCGGGCGAAAATAGTGTGGATCAATTTCAACGTATTTTTTCCAATCTAACCCGACGAGGCCGAATGCCTCTTGCACAAATTCTCGTACCGTGTGGGTTTCACTGGTCGCAATCACGTAGTCGTCACTTTTGGGCTGTTGAAGCATCAGCCACATTGCTTCGCAATATTCAGGCGCGTAGCCCCAGTCACGTTTGGCATCCAAGTTCCCAAGGAATAGTTTTTCATCAAGGCCGGCTAAAATCCGCGCCACACCGCGAGTAACTTTACGGCTTAAAAACGTTTCACCGCGCCGCGGACTTTCGTGGTTAAACAAAATTCCGTTGGAAGCATGCATGCCATAGGCCTCGCGGGCGTTGACCGCCATCCAAAAAGCGTACACTTTTGCCGCACCATACGGGCTGCGAGGATAAAACGGCGTTTTTTCCGACTGGGGCGTTTCGAGCACCTTCCCAAACATTTCTGATGACGATGCCTGATAGAACCGCGTGTCGTCCAGCCCTGCGTCGCGGATTGCTTCAATAATGCGGGTCGTTCCCAAACCGGTAACATCGCCGGTGTATTCGGGAATTTCAAACGAAACTTTCACATGGCTTTGGGCACCGAGGTGGTAGATTTCATCCGGGCGGATCATGCGCATTAAACGGTTCAGCATACTCGCGTCTGCTAAATCGCCATAGTGCAATTTCAAGCGTACTCCGCGCTCATGCGGGTCCTGATAAATGTGGTCAATCCGGCTTGTGTTGAATGTCGAAGCGCGTCGGATAATGCCGTGCACCTCATAGCCTTTAGCCAGCAACAACTCGGCCAGATACGAGCCGTCTTGCCCTGTGACACCCGTAATCAGCGCTTTTTTCCGTGGTTTATTATTCATCTTTATTGTTTCCATCCTTTACGCGAAAGCGGGCCTTCGGAAAACGTAGCACTGATGCGCCCCCAGCTGTAGGTTACAAGGGTAATCCAGCATGCCAGCGGATGCAGAAACCAAGCCGTATCTTTGCTTTTTACTGCCCCGCGTAAAGCTTGCCAGAGGGTCGGCACGGTTGTAATTGTTGCCAGCGCAAACAGTGCCAAACGCGCGGTCGGTGCATGCCAAGGATACGTGCGTACGCCAAGGCCACTGTAATAAACGTAATCCCGTACGCGGCGCAATTGTTTACGGGCAAACGTGCGTGCGTCCCCGGAAAAAATGTGTACGATACCGACTTTCACCTTAGCAATTTTCCACTTCTTCTTCAATAAAAGCTCGTAGATGAGATCAAGATCGAACAGATATTCACGTTCGCCAAGCATTTTTTTGAGCTCTGCCGCGCGCACTAGCGTGCCGTTCGCGCCGATCGTCGGGAGCTCGTGCGGTTCAAACTCAATCGCGAGCCAATCGCCGGCGTCCAATGCGCGGTAGGGCATCTCGGTCCATTTTCCGGTCAACAGACACTCGCGGTCGTAGTTTCCCAAAAACAATACCAACGGATCGCTCATCCCGAGCATCGCGGTATAACGCGTAAAATCACTGTCCTCCCCCCTCCGAGTGTAACGAATCGGCTCTGCGGCAAGAACGGCTGGGGCGGCAAATGGCGCGATCATTCGGCGCAGCCAGTCTCTTGTGGGCAGAATATTGTCTGAATCGATGAGTGCAATGAGCTCGCCTTGAGCTGCCTTGACCCCCACGGCTTTGCCGGCTTCCCCAGTTTGAAGCGGATTTTCTAAAATCTTTGCTCTGTAGCGCTTCGCCAGTGTGAGCGTTTGATCCTCAGATGCGCCGTCAACAATAATCATCTCGATTTTTTGCTGAGGATAATCTTGGGCGCGAATCGATGCAAGGCACGCCCCAAGCGTTTTGGCAGAATTTTTTGTGGGGGTGACAACACTGATACGTGGAAGAGTATTCATTGTTTTTTTCCAAAAAGCGCGAGTTCTTCAGCCGGTTTTCCGGTGAGCGCGCGCTCCAGCGCTCTTTTGAAAACGCGGTAAGTTTTCTCCCAGTTGAGTTGCCTCGCCCACAAAGTAGCCCCTCGCGCCAGCTGCCGCCGCAAGGTTGCATCAACAGCAATTTTTTTCATTGCGCGTGCGAGCTCTGCCGCAGTGGGGTTGGGGGAGAGTATTAAGCCGGTTACGTTTTTTTTGACTGAGTCCTTGAGGCCCGTGACGTTGGAGACAATCGAGGGCGTGCCACAGGCGGCTGCTTCGGTGACAACCATTCCCCATCCTTCTTTAACCGAAGGCAATACAAGCGCCCACGCCTGTTGCATCAGCGCAACCTTGAGGTCCTTCGGCGCTTTTTTGAAAAAAAGCACATCTTTCGTAAGAATCTGAACGTTATCTTGCAGTTTCAACGAGTGAATCAGCTCGCGCAAGGCATTTTCCTGCGGGCCATGACCCATAATCACCAGGCGTGCCTGCGGCATTTTGTACACAATACTTTGCATCGCACGTATCGTGAGGTCGGTGCGCTTCATTTTTGCCAGGCGATTAACCGCCACGAATAACGGGTAGCGGGCTTTGCGGGCGGGTTGGTAACGGCCGTGATCCACGCCCAGCGGAAATTGGTGGATATTTTGCTCAGGGATCCCGAAACCGACCAAATCTGATTTTGTGGATGGAGAGTACACGAGAAAGGGAATTTTCTTATACGATAAAAACTGCAGCCGCTCGGCTAAGCGGACGAGAGGCGCGAGTACACGCGGTGCTTCATACGAAAAAACTTCTTTAGCAAGCTGGTTAACGTAGCAGACTTTCTTTGAAGACCGTGCAAATAGTGGGGTCTGCCACAGGACGGTATTAAGCATGTCCACGACAACATCCGGTTTTGTGCGCAATCGTCGGTAATAATGCCAGCCCCAAAAGTAGGTTGAAAGCAGGTTGCCTTTGCGCACGACCTGGATGCCGTCTACTTTTTCACGTGCTTTTGCGCCACGGAAACTACGGCAAAACCACGTTACGCGATGTCCATCGGAGGCGAGTCGGCGAGCCAGTTCCCATGTAATGATTTCCGCTCCCCCCACATCGGGGTGCGCCAAATCTTTCCAGTTGTAGATCAGGATATTCATAGGATTCCTTTAGTTCTAAAGCGAGCAAGTTCTTGAGAAAAGCTCGCGGAGCGCAGTCGAGCTTGGTTCCGTAGGATCGGCAAGCGAGCGGCAGGCGCGAGGCACCGCTGGAGTGCCGAGACGCCGGTTTTCGAAAGAACGTTGCTCGCGATCATTTAAACGAGTCCGAGGAGAGGGAAGAGATCGCGGTTTTTCTGCACCCACCCTGCAAGCTGCTCGAGCCCTTGCGTGGTTGCAATCGTTGGCTGCCAACCAAACTCAGCGGCGGCCTTTGCGATATTGGAGACATAAACGGGTTGGTCGCCCGGACGGGTCGGGCCAAACGTATGCGGGATGACCTTACCCCAATAACTCTGGAGCCACCCCATCAATTCCAAAAGCGAAAGCGTATTCGTTGGTCCGCCGCCGATGTTGTAGATTTTGCCGGCGGTGACATCAATTTTCTCGATTGCCATTTCGTACGCGCGGACGAGGTCGTCGACGTGTAAGATATCGCGGATTTGCTTGCCGTCACCATAAATTGTAATCGGGCGGTTAAAAAGACCCGCGATCGTAAACCATGCCACCCAGCCTTGGTCTTCGATGCCGAATTGGCGTGCTCCGTAAATGCATGATTGGCGCATCACGACCGTGCGCAAGCCATAGATGCGGTGGTAATCGCGCACGTACTGCTCGGCCGCACCTTTTGAGCACCCGTACGGAGAATGGAAATCCAGCAGTTGCGTTTCGGGTACGCCGCCGGGAAGATCGCGATATTCCCAGCGGTTGTTGCGCTCGGTCACGGCAACCGTTTCCATCCCACCGTACACTTTGTTTGTTGAAGCGTAGACCACGATCGGTTTAGGGTCCATTAAGCGCGCGGTTTCAAGCACATTAAATGTGCCCAGCGTGTTAATTTCAAAATCCTCACGGGGCTTAGCAACCGAGGTCGTGACCGCGACTTGCGCGGCAAGGTGAATTACTGCTTCGGCACCTTCCATTGCATCTTTGAGCATTTCCAAATCCGTGCGGATGTCGCCTCGGAAAATCTTAAACGCGTCGCTTGCGAATTCGTCTTTGAGCCATTGAACGTTTAATTCAGTGCCGGTGCGGGAAAGATTATCAAAAATACGTACGCGATGGCCTTTACGTAAAAACGCGGCAACGGTGTTCGTACCGATAAATCCTGCTCCCCCTACAACCAACAGATTCACGTGACTTTCCTTTCTTATTTATGAAGGAAAACTATATCAAAAAACGTCCTTTTTAGCAATACCATATTTGCCCTTTAACAAAAAAAGAGGGAACCGGGCGGTTCCCTCATCGTCACAACTGCTGCTTAGTCCGATTCAATCTGGCTGAGTGCCCCTTGGATCTCGTTTGCCATAACGTCCCACAATAGAGCATTTCCTGCGGCGATGATGCTCACTGGTACCGTTTTGTTCTCCTTGCGATCAAAGAGTTGGTAATCAGTGAGCGGGTTTCCTTCGACATCGGTAACGATTCCACCGACTGCCTCGAGAATCATAACCGTGGCAGCTACGTCGAGCATTCCCGCCATCTTTGTACGGAGCATCGCCCGGTTTAGATAGGGGCGTACATCGATAACGGCATCAAGCCCGCCGGTTGCCACCGAAAGCAATTGTCTGCCAATCGACATGAACTCGAAGAATTCATTCACCCCCGTTTTGTACAAAGGAGTGATTATCGTGGCAGACGCGTGCGGTTCAAGGCCGTAGTGTTCCACGCCGATAAATGCCCCCTTTAGATCTGATTTTGTCGATGGCCGCAAACCGTGTTCGCTGCTCGTGTTCCAGTTCCCCATGGTATAGCTGTCGGCCTTGAAAAGGCCGACACCCCGTTTCCAGCCGAAGATGATGGAGGGGATACTGAGCGTATGCACAAAGGCAAACTCGATCTCCGAAAACTCCGGGTCCCGGTGACCCGCGGCGCTGGCAAGTACGCCGCAGCACGTCGTCAAGCGCAAGCCCACGGCCCATGGTCGTGAACCGTCTAAAGGGTCGATCATGAGGTACTGGGCCTCGCGGCTTTCGTCGAACTCGTCTCCGGCTTTGAACCCCAAGTCTTCGGTGAAGAGGGCCAGTTGCGGGTGGGTTAACCACTGGCGCTGTGCCCACTTGAAAATGAGTTGTTCGCAGGCCTCGTCGGCCGCGTATTGTACGTCGTCAGACTGGGAAGAGAAGGTGCCGGTACGATTCCCGAACCCCTCCTCCGCTTTTGTGCCAATTTCGAAGGCAAGGCGAATAATCGCCTGCTCTAGTTCGTTGAATCGTTCCATCGAGTCCACTTCCTTATATCGATATTGTTCTGGTACCTTTCAGCACGCGAAAATTGCTATTCGTATGATAGCATTTCGTCCTGGTGAGGTCAACTAATTAGGGCATAAAAAAAGGAGTCTGAAATATAAACCATCCGTGGTTACATATGTCAGACTCCTTGAGGCCGGTCCCCTAGAGAATGCCCTTATCGCGCAGCTCTGCTAGCAGCTTGGGGCAGCCGGTGTTCTGCCACCAGCCTTGGCTGCGGCCGTAGAGGATAAGCGCGGCCATGCCGGTCGGGACCCAGATGTCCGGGGCGTGCTCGTCGCCGAGCTCGAGGATCGCCGTGAGGTGCTCTTCGGTTGCCGGAAACGGCAGGAGAAACCCCTCGTCTTTGGAGGTGGCGCCTTCGTGTCGCCGCTTCATTTCCTCCATCTCGAAAGGCACCTTGATCAGGAAGCAGAACTCGTGGTTCCAGCGTCCCGGTGTCGTGTCTTGGACGATCCCGAGGAGGGTAGGCATAGGGCACTCGTCGTAGCTGATCCCCAACTCTTCCTCTACCTCCTTCTTGATTGCCGCTACGGGATCCGGTTCGGCAAGAATGCCGCCGGGAACGTGTAGCCGTCGCCGATAGCCCATATCCCGACCCCGAAGGTGCAGGACGATGTTGTTGTCGGGGGTCTTGATCACGGCGCATACGGCGGAGCCGGTGTGAACCGCGTCCTCGCCGTATTGGTCCTTGATCTCGGGGAACGTGGTTCCCGAGAACTTCGTGTAGGTCGTGGGCCAGTACTTGATGATCATGTCAGTCCACACATACGTCTCGTCGGGCGCTCTATCCTTGTATGGAGGAATGATATCCCGCGTGGACATGTTTGGCCCGTCAAAAGCGGAAGGGTTCTTCGCGAGAACCCCGTGCCATTTCTCGTCGATGGTAGCTTGAAGTGCCTCGGGAAGCGGCGGCGCTTCGAGGGCTTCAAACCGGATTCGATCCAAAGGGACCGAACCCGCGAAAGCGATTTCAAACGGTAGCATTCTGTGTCACCTCTGCGAGTTGTCAAGATTCCGGTTTTTCAACCAAAAAATTGCTACGCACAGCATAGCAATCTAGTAGGAAAAAGTCAAGCAGAAAGGGCTATGGCCGGCCGATGCCGATGTAGGTGAGACCTGCTTTTTTGCATGCGGTAGGGTCTAGCGCGTTGCGTCCGTCCACAACTACTTTCCCGCGCATTGCTTTAGCGATTTTTACCGGGTCAATTGCGCTAAACTCGTTCCATTCTGTCACCACCACGAGCGCGTCCGCACCCTTGACTGCTTCAAGCGGATCCGGCGCGGTGGTCAGGTAGGGAAGCTGCTCTTTAGCCAATTTTTCCGCCACCGGGTCAAACGCTTTAATGTGGGCGCCGAATTCGTGCAGGGAGCGGGCGATCGTTAAGGCCGGGGCTTCGCGGATGTCGTCGGTTCTCGGTTTGAACGCCAAACCCCAGAGCGTAATCCGCTTGCCGTTGAGGGTGCCGAGCGCTGCTTTCAGTTTAGGAATCACGGACAGTTTCTGGTAGGTATTCGTCGCCTCGACGGCATCCAAAATGTCAAAATGCACGTCGTTTTCATGTGCGATGCGGATTAAGGCGCGTACGTCTTTAGGAAAGCACGATCCTCCATACCCGACGCCTGCGTCCAAAAACGCTCTGCGGCCGATGCGCTTGTCTAAACGCATCCCGTTTGCAACGAGCGTCACGTCCGCCCCGACCGCCTCGCAAATTTTTGCAACCGAATTAATATACGAAATTTGGGTTGCCAAGAACGCGTTCGAAGCGTACTTAATCATCTCCGCGGTTTTGACGTCCGTAAACAACAGTGGGGCGTCCAGTTGATCGTACAAAACTTTCATTGTCGTTCGTGCCCGCTCTGAACCATCGCCGATTACAACGCGGTCGGGCTGCATGAAATCGCTCAAGGCCGAGCCCTCGCGTAGAAATTCGGGGTTGCTGACGACGTCGAACTCGCCTTTGTAATGCTCACGGATTCGGCGTGCGACTAAGTCGCTGGTGCCGATCGGCACGGTGGATTTATTAACGATTACGGCATAGTGACCGAGCGCTGCCCCGATTGCTTCAGCTGCGGCTTCGACCTGCGAAAGATCCGCCCGCCCGTCTTCGAGCGAGGGTGTCCCAACTGCGATGAAAATCACCTTGCTCGCCTTGATCGCGGTGGTAAGGTTGGTCGTAAAGTGCAGGCGTCGCGCGGTTGCATTGCGGCGGATGAGATCTTCAATTCCCGGTTCGTAAATCGGGGATTTACCTTGTTTTAAGAGGTCAATTTTACGCTTATCAATGTCAACACAGGTCACGTCGTTGCCGAGTTCGGCAAAACAAGCCCCTGTCACTAACCCGACATATCCTGTTCCAATAATCGTAATATTCATCAGAAAGCCAACCCGTCTCGCTCGGCCTGTCTCGCTCGGCGCTCGCCGAGGCGGATAGCCAATAACTCAGACTGCCCTGCAAATATTCTGCGTTCTCTGTTCTTCATTCTCAATTCTTTTTTTCTGCCCACTCGTGTAGGGCTTCTTGCCACGGGCGAAACGTATATCCACTTTCTTTCTGCAGTTTATCGGTTGCAAGCTCACTGTGTGCGGGCCGCGCGGCAACGACTCTATTTACACCCTTTGCATACTGCTTGGCCGTTTGCGTTTGTACGGTTGCGTCGAGCTCGACCTCTTTCAAGATTGCCCGAGCGAAACTATACCACGAAGCACTTCCTTTGTTAACCCCGTGGTAGAGGCCGTACGCTTTTGTTTGCGTTAATGCAAAGATCGCCTCAGCGAGATCTTTGGCGTATGTCGGACAACCGACTTGGTCTTCTACTACACTGAGCACTTCTTCTGCATGAGCACGTTCGATGATTGCAGTTGGAAAATTTTTACCCTCATCCCCGTAGAGCCATGCCGTACGAAGAATGAAATATTTCCCCCCGGCGTTTTGGACAAGCAATTCCCCGGCATATTTACTGCGGGCGTACGCGCTTTGCGGATTGGGGGGATCTGTTTCCACATAGGGGGATTTTTTTGTGCCGTCGAAAACAAAGTCGCTGGAAACGTGTACAAAAACACAATCATTCTCCCGTGCGGCAAGGGCAAGATTCCACGGCCCAGCGGCATTGATTGCAAACGCAATCGCAACATTCTCTTCGCAGAGGTCCACCGCATTGTATGCGGCAGTGTTGATAACGTGTGACGGCTTGTACTTCTTAATTAATTCATTCACTGCGCCAAAATCAGTAATATCTAATTCATTCACGTCTGTCGCAACATACTCCACGCGCTTTGCTTTCAATAATTCTTGTAGGTGATGCCCAAGCTGTCCCCCGGAGCCTGTGATGAGAACCTTCATCGGAATGCTCTGCGCGCGGCGGATGATTTCGACGAGTGAGCAAACGCACGGGAAGCGTAGCGCTCCCGTAAAGTGCTCTGAGAAATTATTTGCCGCGCGCATTCACCCTTCACAATCACTTCCTCCCGTATTGCTTGGCGTAGTAGTTTTTATATTCGCCGCTTTTGATATGCGCCCACCACGATTTATTTTTCATATACCAGTCGATCGTTGCTTTGATACCGTGCTCAAAATCGAATGCGGGTTTCCAGCCCAGCTCTTGGGTGATTTTTGAAAAATCAACCGCATACCGGCGGTCGTGTCCAGGACGATCTTTGACGTATTCAATCGCAGACTCGTCTTTTTTAAGCCCGTTCAAAATCGCTTTGATGATCTCCAAGTTTGAAACGTCTTTAGCCATCCCGCCCACGCAGTACGTTTCACCCACCGTGCCTTTTTGCAAAATTACATCAATCGCACGGCAGTGGTCTTGCACATAGAGCCAGTCGCGTACATATAAGCCGTCGCCGTAGACCGGCACTTTCTTCCCCTCTAACAGATTGGTAATCGCCAGAGGAATCAGTTTCTCTGGAAATTGATACGGGCCATAGTTATTAGAGCAATTGGAAATCGTAATCGGCAGGCCAAATGTCTCAGCGTACGCGCGTACTAAATGGTCTGAAGCCGCTTTGGATGCCGAGTATGGGCTGCGGGGATTATAGGGAGTCTGTTCATCGAACTTTTTGTTGTCTCCAAGCTTAAGCGCACCAAAAACTTCATCGGTTGAAATGTGGTGGAAGCGCTTTACTTGTGCTTTAACCGCGGCGTCCAAAAGCACTTGCGTGCCGAGAACGTTTGTTTCAATAAAAACTGCCGGGCCTAAAATCGAACGGTCCACGTGTGTTTCCGCCGCGAAATGCACTACCCAGTCAACGCCTTGAATCGCTTGCTCGACGATTTTAGGATCGGTAATTGAACCCTTGATGAAGCGATAGTGCGGATTATCTTTCAATGCCGCGAGGTTTTCGAGGTTTCCGGCGTAGGTTAACGAGTCAAGATTAATAATCGAATCTTCGGGATGGTTTTTGAGCCAGTAGTGAATGAAGTTGCTACCAATAAACCCCGCTCCGCCCGTTACCAATAATTTCATCGATTTTGCGTGTTCCAATCAAACCCGATTTTTGGGTCATCAAACGCCAAGCGCTCTTCGTCTGGGTCTTTGGGGTCGTATGCCTCGGTTGTCATGTAGATGAGGTTTGCGTTCACCGTTCCTAACACGCGGTAACCATGAATAACTCCGGGTGGAATCAGAAGCGCTACGGGTGCGTTTTCCCCCATGTAGACCACTTGGGTTTGTCCTTTAGTCGGACTTTTTTCGCGTTGGTCATACAAGACGGCCTGAATGTTACCGCTGACGCAGTACCACAAATCGAACTGGCGTTTGTGCCAGTGAAAGGCCTTAATTACCTCCGGGTACGTTTCGGTTACAGAAGCCTGCTTAAAGTCTTTCCAGGCCTCTTCCCCTTCCTGTGCAATTTCCGCAAAAAAGCCCCGGTCATCTGGAAATCGTTTTAATTGTTTGATTACTACGCCGTCAATCATCGTCAACCTCCAAGTGTAATTGTTTTATTAACTTAAGATTAAACTGCTCGCCTGCCGTGCGATCATCTTCGCGGGGGGCCCAACCGTTCGCGGAGTGTTTGTCGGTTGCCGGATCCCAGGGTCCGTCTTTAACTTCAAACAGATATGTCGGATCCTCAAGGCACACAAAAGTATGCCAGGTTCGGGGTGGGATTTCAACCGCAAACGTCGGACCTTGGGGCGTTAAGATACGATGGGTGAGTACGGTTCCCTGTTCGTTGAACTCAATCACCGCGACTTTGCCCCTGAGGCAAACAAAAACCTCCCGCTTATCAGGATTCTCATGTTTATGGGGTGGAACGTATGTACGAGGAGTCATAATATTAACCATCCGGTGTAAAGGGTCAGAATCTTGGGTGTGAAGACGGAACATTGCCCGCCCACGCTCGCCTTCGCGAGCTTCTTTTTCCGTTGAGGTAAGATCGCTCCACTGAATATACTTGAGCAAGATTATTTCCCCTTATCTGTTTTTTCGGCCCAGTAGGCGCCGGAGTGATGCAGGCTATCGAACGTGCCCGCGTCCGACCAGAATCCACCAAGCATGTCCCAGGAAAGCTTGCCCTGCTTGGCATACCAGTTATTCACGTCTGTGATTTCTAATTCGCCGCGCGCTGATGGCTTTATCGAACGCACCGCTTTAAACACGTTCTTATCGTAGAGATAGAGTCCGACAACCGCGAAATTATTCGGGGGATCCTTTGGTTTTTCAAGGATTTTTTCAATTTTTTTCGGATCGCCTTTTGCAAAGACCGGCACCCCGAAGCGTTTGGGGTCAGGCACCTCGCGCAAAAATACTTTTGCGCCT
>JAGVHQ010000042.1 GCA_020056565.1 Candidatus Berkelbacteria bacterium | reverse complement strand
TCCTCGTAACGTTGCCGCTGGGTCAGTCCGGCAACTTAATTCTCAGATCACCGCC
This sequence comes from Candidatus Berkelbacteria bacterium, assembly GCA_020056565.1. Taxonomy (GTDB): domain Bacteria; phylum Patescibacteriota; class UBA1384; order JAGVHQ01; family JAGVHQ01; genus JAGVHQ01. The sequence goes on along the minus strand of JAGVHQ010000042.1, from coordinate 7,268 downwards.
GCGCGCGAACTGGATTTCTTTGCCTACGCACTTCCCACCGAGCTTGGGTTTGAAACGCACGAACAAGAGCACATTTTATGCAGCGCTCTTGGAGTGAAAGTAAATGGGGAGAGCACGCTCTGCCACTCTCTTGAAGAAGTGAGTGCGTTCCATGCCCTCTGGGAGCAAAAAAAGGAAAAACTCGACTTCTGGTTTGACGGAGTTGTCGTAACGGTAAACGAGCGGGATATTTTTCAAAAACTGGGCGTGGTGGGGAAAGCGCCCCGTGGTTCGATTGCGTTCAAATTTGCCGCTCAAGAGGCAACAACAGTTGTGCAAGATATCATCGTGCAAGTCGGCCGTACCGGGAAATTGACCCCCGTAGCGCACCTTAAGGGTGTACACGTAAGCGGCGTGACCGTAACGCGTGCAACGTTACATAATCAAGATGAAATCGATCGTAAAGACATCCGTATCGGCGATACAGTGATCGTGCGGCGAGCCGGAGAAGTAATTCCGGAGGTTGTGAAGTCACTTAAGGAACTTCGGCATGGTTCAGAGCGTAAATTTCAGATGCCAAAGCACTGCCCAATTTGTGCTAGCCCAATCGTCAAAGATGCAGGCGAAGTAGATTACCGTTGTTCCAACCGCTCTTGTTTTGCGAAAGAATTGGAACAACTCAAGCATTTTGTAGGTAAGGGTGCATTTGACATTGAGGGTTTGGGGCCGAGGATCCTGGAACAACTTGTGCAAGAAGGGTTGATTAAAGATGCAGCGGATTTGTTTACATTGACCGTGGGTGACCTGCAGCCACTGGAGCGGTTTGCGCAAAAGTCGGCCCAAAATAGTGTGGACTCAATTCAATCTCGCCGCCGCCTCGAGTTAGCGCATTTCATTTATGCACTTGGCATCAGGCATGTTGGCGAAGAAACAGCGTACGACTTAGCAGAGCATTTCGGTACTTTTGAACGCTTAGCAGGAGCAGAACCGGAAGAGTTTGAAGCAATCTACGGTATTGGTACGGCTGGGGCAAAAAGTTTGGCGCAGTGGTTTGCGACAGAGCATAATCAAACATTAATCGAGAAACTCAAAGCGTATGTTGAAATTACTCCCATACAACATCGTGAATCACGACTACTTACTGGAAAAACTTTCGTTCTCACAGGTGGTTTGGAATCAATGAGCCGCGACGCGGCAAAAGAAAAAGTCCGTTTGCTTGGAGGGGATGTCTCTGGGACAGTCTCCAAGAAAACGGACTACGTCGTGGTGGGTGCAGATTCGGGTTCAAAGCTCGCCCATGCACGCGCTCTCGGGGTGAAGGTCATTGACGAAACGGAGTTTCTGAAGCTTCTGAGCTAATTGGGCCAGAGCGCTTGATCGTCGTACGCGTCAGCGGGTTTGAACCAAACCCGCGTGAGCGCGCTCGTAATCTCCAACAGGGTCGAATCCATAGCCGCGCCGCAACAGGTATGGTAGATTTTAAAAGATGAAATCTGTCGTCGTTACTGACAAATTGATTGATGAGCTCAGCAATCTTGCCCGAGTCGGTGTGGGTCCACATATCGCAGCGCAATTGGTAGCGGACGTAGGCGAAGTGTTGGGGTATGTTGACCGTATTCAAAAGGTAAGTACAAAAGAATTCATCCCGAGAGTTCAAAAAGCTTCATGCCGTAAGGACAACGAAACACATACGGCGTGGTTTAAACCCGATATAGTCCGTGCGAATATCCCTCATCAAAAAGACGGGGCGATCCATGTTGAAGAAACATTTGTAACAGGCAATGTCACAGAGTAAATCAATCGCTACGCTCATGGATGCGTACTCCCGAGGGCAATTGAGCCCCGAGGAACACATCCGCGAAGTATTAAGCGCGCTTAAAAGCGAAAAAACAAACGCTGTTGTAGCCGTGCGCGAGGAAGTATTAGACGAGGCACGCCAATCGAGTGATCGCTATCGAGCAGGTAAAAGATTAAGCGCGCTCGACGGGATTCCGGTCGTGGTTAAGGACAATATTGTCATAAAAGGCCAGGAAGTAACTGCCGCAAGTAATATGCTGAAGGGTACAATCAGTCCATACGACGCAACCGTAGTGCAAAAGTTAAAGAAAGCAGGGGCGCTCGTGGTTGCCCGCAGTAATATGGACGAATTTGCGATGGGGTCATCGAGTGAAACGTCGGCCTTTGGCCCGGTACGCAATCCGCACGACCCAACTCGGGTCCCTGGTGGTTCTTCCGGTGGTTCGGCTTCGGTGGTTGCGCAAGGAATCGTTCCGGTTGCCCTTGGTTCAGATACTGCCGGCTCGATCCGTCAACCAGCGGCCTTCTGCGGAGTTGTCGGTTTCAAGCCGACTTATGGAAGCGTTTCGCGCTTCGGGCTTGTCGCGCTGGCGAGCTCCTACGATGTCATCGGTCCTTTAGCCAATTCCGTGACCGATGCCGAGCTCATATACTCAAGCATTAAAGGCGCGGACGAGTTTGACGCGACTTCCCGCAATTTCCCGCCCCCAGAGGGCAAAATAAAGCGCTTTGGTGTTCCCTCTGAAGCGTGGAAGCTTGCCGAGCGTCTGGGCCATAAGGAAGCGCAGCGTTTTGAACAAGCACTCAAACACCTAAAATCCTTGGGCTTTGAAACCGTAGACGTCAATTTACCTGATCCGGAAATAGCGGTTGCCATCTACTATGTGATTAACCCGGTTGAAGCATCCTCCAACCTTGCGCGTTACGATGGTGTCCGGTATGGCCACGCCTCATCCGGACATTTTAATACGTTATATGAGCGGATAAGTAGCGCCCGCGAAGAAGGGTTTGGCAATGAAGTGCGCCGCCGTCTTTTTGTTGGAACATTTGCCTCTAGTGCTGGCTATCAGGATGCATATTATAAGCAAGCCCTTAACGTGACAGGGGTATTACGCACTCAGTACGACGCTATCTTTAAGGATGTGGATGCAATAGTCACGCCCACAACAGCAACGTGCGCCTTCAAGTTAGGCGCTGTGAAGGACCCGGTTGAGATGTATCTATCTGATATCTTTACGGTTCCGGCAAATATCTTTGGCTTCCCCGCGATTTCCGTTCCCACTGATCCTGTTGAAGGATTGCCATTTGGAATGCAGTTTTTCGCACCCCAAGGCCAAGATTTGCAACTCTTCTCAGTTGCAAAGCAATTCATGGGAGAAGAAGAACCCGTCTCGGCCGAGGCGGCCTTACCGAGGTACGGATGAGCCGCCGCTCTCGAGAAAAGAAAGAACGCAAGAACGCTCAAATGCGTTCCACGCTCAAAGAAATCCAGCAACGCCGCAAGGTCCGCATTCAGGCAAAACGACGCAAAGTAATGAAGTGGCTTATGCCGGTTGCGATTATCCTTATTGCTGGCGCGCTTGGATTGGGCGCGTACCGGTTGTTTGTCACACGCGTCGCTAACCGTGCCCTAATCCCTGATTCAAATGAGGCCCTCACCGCGGTGATCACCACTGCCAAGGGGACGATCGAGCTCGCGCTCTATGCCCACGATGCCCCGAAAGCCGTGGAGAATTTTGTACTGCTCTCTGAGCGTCAATATTACGACGGTTTGAAGTTTCATCGGGTCGAAGCGGGTTTTGTGATCCAAGGCGGTGACCCAAAAGGTGACGGCACGGGCGGTGAAAGCGCTTTTGGAGGGACATTCGCGGACGAGTTGAACACTGAAACCGAAAGCTATAAGGCCGGGTATTTAGCAGGCATACTCGCGATGGCGAATTCTGGAGCGAACACCAACGGTTCTCAATTTTTCATCACTTTAGCTGATCAGCCAAATCTCCCTCACGCTTACACGATTTTTGGCAAGGTCAAAAAGGGGCTTGAGGTTGTCAGTGCGATCCAAAAAGACGACGTAATGCAAACGGTGCGGATTGTGGGGTTACAATGACACGAGGCCGCACGCGTTCGACAGAAGTGAAAATTGTCGAGGGAGTCATGAATGGTATCGGAACTTTATTCAGGGCGCTCTTTCGACGTTCGCGCGGTTTGGCACTTGGTGATCGAGAGCAGTTCCGTATGCGCTTAAACGTGTTGAGCGCGCGTGCCCAAACTCCGAATGCGCATGAGAGGGCAATGGTGTTAATCGAAGCCGATAGCTTGTTTGATGCTGTTCTGCGTGCTCTGCACCTGCCTGGTCAAACCATGGCTGAGCGTTTGCGCTCCGCTAGCTCCCGGTTTGGCCGATTTGATGCAGTGTGGGATGCGCACCGCATTCGTAACCGCCTTGTACATGAGCACGATCAAGGTCTCTCAAGCGAAGAGTTATTACGCGCGCTCCAAGCTTATACGCATGCGCTGAGCCGGTTAGGGGTGTAGATGCAGCCCACAATTGGCCTTGAAATTCACGTCCAGCTTAAGACCAAAACCAAAATGTTTTGTCGGTGCACTCTGGCGCCCGATGGTGCTACGCCTAACGCGTATACGTGCCCGATCTGTTGGGGATATCCTGGCACACTTCCATTTCCAAACTGTGAGGCGATTAAAATGACAGTAATGCTTGGGACATATCTGCAAGGCACGATTGCCTCACACACAAAATTTGATCGTAAGCACTACTTTTACCCTGATCTGCCGAAAGGGTATCAAATCAGCCAGTACAATCAACCACTTGTTGAGGGTGGAAGTGTCCCAGTTCTAATCGAGGGGCACGTACGCTCTTTTGAACTAGAGCGAATCCACTTAGAAGAAGATGCAGGCAAGCTTGTGCATTCTCAAGGTGGGACAATCGTAGATTTGAATCGCGCTGGTATACCGCTTGTGGAAATTGTCACTAAACCAGTTTTCCATTCTCCACTCGAAGCGCGTGCGTTTCTGCAAGGCCTCAGGTTAATCGTTCGGCGCCTGGGGATCTCGGATGCTGATATGGAAAAAGGGCACTTACGCTGTGACGCAAACATTAGCGTCAGCGGGAGCGATGAGCATGGAGTACCGGTGGAAATCAAGAATATTAATTCTTTCGCTTTTGTCGAGAGCGCGCTCTCTTATGAAATTGAGCGACAAAGCAAGTTAGTCCAAGCGGGGAAAGCAATTGTGAAAGAGACCCGTGGTTTTGACGAACACAAAAACATAACGGTTTCCCAGCGCACCAAAGAGAGTGCTCCGGATTACCGTTATTTTTCTGAGCCAGACATCCCACCATTTGACGCGCGCGAATTTATTGAAGAAAAAGTAAAAATTGCACTTCCGACAGATGAATTTACTGCTCTTAAAAAGGATTTCCCGCAGTGTTCTTCGGAAGAACTTGAATTACTCGTTAATCGCTCGAGTTCAAGCAAGAATGACTGGGTAGCGGTATTTCGCGCGGCAAGCAAACGCGCTCGAGCCGAAGGCGTCTTGGCGTGGATGCTTCACCGTGGAATCGGCGTGAGCTTAGAGAGCGCAACCTTGGCGGCTTTTGTTGAGGGCGTGGAGCGGCTTGGAATTTCTACGAGAGAAGCGCAAGAGATTATTGCCAAAATCCATTCCGGAGAAAAGGTCGAAACGCTCTTGGGGAAACACGCGTCTGAGCTAGTCTCCGAAGATGACTTGGAGCGGGGGGTGCGCTCCGTTATTCAAAAGAATCCACAAGCGTGGGCCGATTTAAAGGCAGGTAAAGTTCGTGCCCAAGGGTACCTTATTGGTCAGCTTTCCCGTACCCAAAAGGGGAAAATTGACCCTCGACGCGTTTCAGAAATTATTGGTATACTACTCAAGGAGGAATAATATGCAACCACGATTTGGCCCACCTTCTGCACGTTCTCGCGGCGTATTCTTAATCCTTGTTGCGAGTATCATCATGGGGATTATTGGGGGGATGATCGGCGTCACAATCGTTGTCCGTTCGGGCGCGGCACGCTCTTCGTTGGGCCTTACCGACAATATCGACGGACTCTTACAAAATAGTCCTACCCGCACCGATAAAATCGTGCTCGAGGAGTCTTCAGCAGTGATTGATGCCGTGAAAAAGGTAAGCCCATCTGTTGTTTCAATTACCATCACCAAAGATGTCCAAGATTTTTTTGGGCAAGTACTCACTCAGAAAGGCGGGGGGACAGGGTTCATCATCTCTTCCGACGGCTTGATTGCGACCAATAAACACGTCGTTTCCGACGCCGGGGCAACCTACTCCGTGTTTACCGCAACCGGCAAAGAATACAGCGCTCGGGTGGTTTCTCAAGATCCATTTAATGACTTGGCAGTGGTTAAAATTGAAGCGAGCGGTTTGCCCGTGGTGGAGTTCGGTGATTCGGACAAACTCCAAGTCGGGCAGTATGTGATCGCAATTGGGAATGCCTTAGGGGAGTTTTCCAACACCGTAACCTTAGGGGTATTGTCAGCGCGAAACCGTAAACTTGCCGTGAGCGACACCCAAGGGACGACCGAAAGCTTAACCGGCCTACTTCAAACCGATGCCGCGATTAACCCCGGTAACTCCGGTGGTCCCCTAATCAACTTAAAAGGCCAAGTAATCGGAGTGAATACGGCAGTGGCTCAAAAGGGCATTGCGGAAGGAATCGGATTTGCCATTCCTTCGAATGCAATCCAGACTGCCGTGGAGAGCGTCAAGCGCACGGGCAAGATCGTGCGACCTCAAATTGGCGTGCGCTACCTTGAGATTACAAAGGAAATTGCTGAGAAGGCGGATTTGCCGATTGATTACGGGGCGTTGGTATATGCCGGTACGGGGGTGGGGGAGCTGGCTGTTATCCCGGGTTCTCCCGCGGACAAAGCCGGAATTGTTGAGAACGACATCATTACCCATATCAATCGAGAGCGAATTGATTCCGAACGAACACTCGTGAGCTTAATTCAGAAGTATAAACCCGGCGATCAGGTTGAAGTAACCTACTTGCACAAAGGCGAAGAAAAACGCGTCAAGGTTACACTTACAGAATCGAATTAGAAATATGCCCGAGCATTTTGGAGCCCCTGACGACCCTCAGATCCGCAGGCTCATGGGACTCGATAAAGAACCTGTCAGTGAAGAGAGGATTGCGGGAGCATTCCCTTCGGAAGATTTACGCAAAGCGGTGAATTCAATTAGCGCTGAAACAATGCCGCGCAAAGCCGGAATTGAACACAAGAAACGGACGGCGACAGAGATTCGTGAACGAGATCTGATTGACCAAGTTGCTCTCAGGGAAAATCAAACGGTATATGTTGGTTCAGGGATTGATGTGGAATATCCGCTTGCGTTAGGTGCAAGAAAGATGGAAATGGTTGATCCAATTTTTCAGGACCCTCGAGCACTCTCAGATTTAATCCATCGGATAACAAATCTCACTGGTGAAGCT
>JAGVHQ010000003.1 GCA_020056565.1 Candidatus Berkelbacteria bacterium | reverse complement strand
GAATGCTACTTTCCGCAGCGGGAAAACTCTCGTTTACCCGACCCCTTTCCCCGTTCGACTCTCCGATCATAAAGAAAAGACTACTACCAAACGGTACTAGTCTTTTCTTGGTGCCCAGGGAGAGAGTCGAACTCTCATGGGGTTGCCCCCAATGGTTTTTGAGACCATCCTGTATACCATTCCAGCACCTGGGCTCGTCGGCGCGGCACGTTAGGGCTTGTCCCGATGAATCGGGACTGCGCAGCAAACGTGCGCGCCTCCTCTTCCAACAAATGCAAGCATTTGTTGGAGAAGAATACTAAGTAAAACTTTGTTCCTCCTCTTCTGCAATAAATGTGATTTATTGCAGAGGGAATCCTGCAATGTGCGTGCCTTCTCTTCGCGCCGAATGCGAACATTCGTCGCGATTACGGACAGGTACAGTATACCTGAAGCAGAAAGACCTGTCACTCCCCTATTCAGTGAAGATTCCTACCCCTTTTCGCAAAATTTGGGGTTTTGGGGTAGTGAGGTCTACAACAGTTGAGGGAAGGTCGAGGAGCGTACCGGCATCAATTACGCTGTCCCCCAGCCCCAACCCTTTGCCAAATGTGTCCAAAATTTCGGAAATCGTTGTTAGGGGCGGGGTATGGGAAATATTGGCGCTCGTGGCAACATAGGGTCGTTCGAAAATGGCACTAATCCGACTAACGAGCTCATACTGCGGGATACGGACCCCTACCTTTCCGGTATCGGAAGTTTTAATTCGCGTATCTTTTAGTTTCAAAATAAAGGTGAACGCTCCGGGAAGGTGTTTCTCAAAAAGGGCTTGAATGACGGGCGTCACCTCACAGTACTGGGCAACCATCGCGAAGTCGCGCATTACAACTGAAAGTGGGATCAAAGGGTCCCGACCTTTTAATGTGCGTATACGGTTTACCGCGGCTTCGTTTTCGGCATCTGCGCCGATTCCGTACACAGTATCCGTAGGATAAATTAACAATCTTCCACCCCGAAGTGCCGCAACGGCTTGGGTCGCGGCTTGTTCAACACCTACTTTAGCGAGATTGATTGATTCCATTTAGTTCGAACGAAGTGAGAACTTCGATTCTTCTCCTTTCCTTTATCCTTGCATATTATTCCTTCTCAGGGGAGAGGGATTCAAGTACAATACTTGTTAAGCTTGCTTTGAGTACGAAAGAGATTTCTCCTCGCGTAGCTCGTCGAAATAAAGGGCCAGTAGTTCATCGGTAGAACGCCTCATTCACATTGAGGAGGTAGCGGGTCCAATTCCCGCCTGGTCCACCACGGCGTCGGTGCTAAACTTCTAAGCTTGTCCCGATAAATCGGGACAGCGCAGTTGAAGTTTGCACCTCCGCTTCACGACAAATGCTTCGATTTGTCGTGAGATTAGACAGGAAAGTTTGCAGCTCCAGTTTCATGAAATGCTTGCATTTCATGAATAAAGGGCACAATAGTCGGAAAGGGTTAGTATGAAAATCGGTGTTGCAGGCAGTATGGCGTTTACAGATAAAATGATTAAAGTGTGTGACGAACTCAGAAAGCAAGGGCACACAGTTTTTATGAGCTCGTTCGGTCCAAACTATGCTGGTAAGGGGGCGCAAGAAATTGAAGTACTCAAGCTTAAAGACAAATACGAACATGATGCAATTCGAGAGTTTTGGCGCCCGATGCAAGATGCGGATGCACTACTCGTGCTCAACTATGATAAACGCGGCATCAAAAACTATATTGGCGGCAATACCCTCATGGAAATAGGGTTCGCACATGTTCTTAATCAAAAGATATACCTCCTCAATCCAATACCCGAAATCCCTTATTATAAGACTGAGATAGAGGCTGTGAAACCGATTATCCTCAATGGTGATCTTACGAAAGTCAGGTAAATCCTTACCTTATAGTTGATCTCTATCAAAGAAGGTTCGAGCGAAGTGTATCACGGCAGCATCAATTGACTTCTCACACCGATGCTTTAACCTTAAATACGATGGGAAAAACTAAAAAACAACTCGTTACGCTCGATACGTTGAATACAGCGATTGAAACGCTGAATCAAGCCATTGAAGATTTAGCCACGATGACCGCGAACGGTTTTTACGAAATGAACGAGCGGTTTGAAAAGAGATTCGGGGGTATTGAGGTCAGACTTGATAAAATCGAGGTCAGACTTGATACAATCGAGACTCGGTTGGAAAAAATTGAACTCGAAATCGACCGAATGAACAACCGGCTGTATCACTATCTCGAGCTTTCGGATAAACGCTATCTTGAATTGAAGCGCCGAGACTTGATTTTAACGAAGTGGGTGCAGGCAATCGCCAAAAAGACCGGCGTGACGATTGACACGAAAGAGCTCGAAAAGTTTACTTCGAGTTAGAAGAGAAGTTTTAACACGTATTTAGGAGGGATTTTTGAGCGCATCTGACCTTAGAAAGACGTACTTAAAATATAAAGTCGGTGTATCTGGTTCAGCATTGGACAACAACTGTGGCCCAGGTGCGTTTAGGAAGTCGTATGAGATTGGGAAAGCAATCGCCAAGGAAAAAGCCGTGATTGTAACCGGTGATACAACGGGTATCCCATACGAAGCAGCCAAAGGCGCAAAAGCGGCAGGCGGGATCTCGATTGGCCTCTCCCCTGCTTCTTCAAAACTCGAACACGTCAAAAAGTATAGACTTCCAACCGACTATATGGATTTGGTGATTTATACCGGTTTTGAATACTCGGGGCGTAACTTGCTGTTTGTCCGCTCGTGCGACGCCGTGATTTTTGTGTGCGGCCGCGTGGGAACGCTGAATGAGTTTACGATTGCATTTGAAGATAAAAAGCCAATTGGGATTCTTACGAATACAGGGGGAATTACAGATGAGATCGAGCACATTCTTGAAGTCGCCCGACGCGGGGGTGGTAAGGTCATTTACAACGAAGACCCAACGACACTTGTCCGCGAGATTCTAGAGATGGTTCATAAAGAAGAACGCGAACTCAAATAAAGATTTCAGATATTTAAAATAAATCACATCCTCTTGGCGTAAACCAGTTTAACGAGTAAGCTGTAAATGAACTTGCCGCCCTGTACAAAATGCCGCATTTTTTACAGAAGGAGCAACGAACTTTTATTGCGCACCCCGTCCTGGCGGGAAACCTAAAAGTTCAGTTGTGACGCGGGGAAAGGAATATGTGACCATACTTGATGACGAACGGCTCGTTAAGAGTTTGGATAGTAACAGTATTCTGCAGAATTTTCGGGATTTCCCTGACCAAATTGAAGGGGCATGGAACGATTGCTCGCGTATCCCAATCCCAACCACATTTCTGAAGGCGCGTGAAATCGTACTGACCGGAATGGGTGGTTCGGCGATTGGGGCGGCACTCATTGAAAAATTAGTTGAGCAAACGTGCCCGATTCCGGTACGGGTGCATCGGGATACGACCCCGCTCAAATCAATCGGGCCGGACACGCTCGTAATTGCCTCGAGCTATTCGGGGCGGACCGAAGAAACCCTGACGGTCTTTGAATACGCTGCCCGCCATGGAGCGAAATTAATTACTATTGGAACCGACGCCACGTTAGCGTCGCTGGGCAGAAAATACCGTTCCACCGCGTTTATGATCGATTACGGCGGCGAAACGCGGGCCGCGTTTGGTTATATGTTCACCCCGCTTATATATATCTTTTCAAAATTGGGGTGGCTGGCGCTTGGTAAAGAAGAACTCAAAGAGGCCATTGTGCTGTTGCGCGGGCTGGACGCCAAGTTGCACCCCGGAATTCCGACCTATCAAAACCAAGCCAAACAACTTGCCGAGCGCCTGAAAGACAAATATGTCGTGATTATTGGCTCAGGCGCAATGGGGGCGGTGGCCCGTCGTTTTACCCAGGATATTGCAGAAAACGCAAAGCAATTCGCGGCATTTTTTGAAATTCCCGAGATGCAGCATAACGCAATTTCCAGCTTCGATTTTCCGAAAGAAACTAAAACGCAATTGCGAGTATTGTTGTTGGAGTCTAAATACACAGATCCACGTAACCGTGTGCGCGAAACAATGATCGGGCAAATCCTGCAGCGTAAACGAATTGGGTATGAGACGCTCTTTATGCACCCCTCAGCCGGACAAATTTCAGAGGTGTTACAAATGATCTACATGAGCGCAATGAGCTCGTACTACCTGGCACTTTTGAATGGAGTAGATCCTTCACAAGTGCCGATTCAGTCGAAAATTAAAGAACAGTTAACGCAGGAGCAATAGAGCATGGCTGTTATCACCAACATTGAGGCGACTCAGGTCTTAGATAATCGCGGCAACCCCACGGTACATGTGGACGTTACCCTTGAAGGTGGGATCAAGGGCGGTGCGTCTGTCCCGAGTGGTGCTTCAACCGGATCACATGAAGCACTAGAGTTGCGTGATGGCGACCCCGAGAGCTTTAAGGGTAAGGGAGTGACGAAGGCGATTGCAAATGTTAATGGGCAGATTGCAGCGCAAATTGTGGGTCTCGATTCAACTGAGCAAAAAAAGATCGACGAAGCAATGATTGGCTTGGATGCAACGCCTAATAAATCGCATCTAGGCGCGAACGCAATCTTGGGCGTTTCGCTTGCCGTGGCGGTTGCCAGCGCGAATGATAAAAAGCTCTCGCTCTACCAATATCTCAATCAGATTTCCGCTCTTGATGTGCGTCCAGCTCTGCCCACACCAATGTTTAACATCATCAACGGCGGAGCGCATGCGAAAAATAACCTCTCATTCCAAGAGTTTATGATTATTCCTGATCATCTTAAGCGCTTCAGTGACAAGCTCGCATTCGGCGTAAAGTTCTTTGGTCAGTTGCGCGAGCTGCTTGAGAAGAAGGGCATGACTACTATGACGGGCGATGAAGGAGGGTATGCGCCGGATTGCAAAGATAACGAAGAAGCAATTGAAATCGTCACTGAGGTCCAAGAGGATGTCCATTTGGGTCTGGATGTCGCCGGACAGGGGCCGACTAATCCTGAGTATTGGCAAAAATTGGTGCAGAAGTTCCCGATTTCGTATATCGAAGATCCCTTAGGGGAAGACAATTGGGAGGGTTGGAAGAAGATAACCGAGGCGCTGAAGAAAGAACGGGTGCTTATCGTTGGCGATGACTTGTTCGTCACTAATCCGGAACGATTTCAAATGGGGATCGACCAAAAAATCGCCAATGCGTTAATTATCAAACCCAATCAAATCGGCACACTTACGGAAACATTCCACGTCGTGAAGATGGCGAAGGCGGCCGGATATACCTATATCATTTCCCATCGGTCAGGTGAAACAATTGATTCATTTATCGCGGACCTCACTGTGGCAATCGCCGCCCCTTTGATTAAGGCGGGTGCCCCGAACTCACAAAATCCGGAACGTATGGCCAAGTACAATCGCTTGGTCGAGATCGAACAAGAACTCGGGGTATAGGGATGCAAGAGGAGGGGCAGGCGCTTCCTAAACCTTTAGTGCTGATTATTATCGATGGCTGGGGAATCGGTACGGCGTGGGGTGGGAATGCGATTGCGATTGCACGCACGCCCAATATGGATAAATACTGGCGCAACTATCCGCATAGCACACTCATATCTTTTGGCGAGGCCGTGGGGCTTCCGAAGGGTGAGCGGGGTAATTCCGAAGTGGGGCACCTCTCCCTGGGCGCGGGTCGGGTGGTGCATCAGGATTTACCTGCTATTTCGGGTACGATCACGAACGGGTCGTTTTTCAAAAATGACGCACTCATAAACGTGCTTTCCTACGCCAAGCAGCAGAAGAAAAACGTACATCTGATGGGCCTTGTTTCGGAAGGTGGTGTGCATTCCCATATTGAACATTTGTTCGCGTTACTCGACTTATGCCACCAACAAGGTGTTTCGAACGTATTTATCCATATGTTCACCGATGGGCGTGATTCTCGCCCGACGGACGCCCTGCTCTTCCTTGACCGATTGCAAAAAAAGATTCGGCAGGTAGGGATCGGGAGAGTCATATCAGTTTCAGGGCGTTATTTTGCGATGGATCGAGACAAACATTGGGAACGAGTACAGAAGGTCTATGATGCATTGACGCAAGGGTATGGAATCCAATCCAGTACCCCGGAACAAGCAATTGCGCAGGCGTATCGGCAAGGCCGCAGCGACGAATTTATCCCCCCCACCGTTATTCACCGCGCTGATGCGCCATTTGAGCCAATTGAATCCGGTGATGTGGTGATTTCGTTTAATTTTCGTGCCGATCGCGCGCGCCAAATCGCCGAAGCACTCTTGGACCCACACTTTGCAGGTTTCGCACGTAAAATCCAGCTAGATTCGTTGCGTTTCGTCTCGTTTGTGTTTCATAAAGAAAACGACCGGCAATTGGTTATTATCCGCGCGTTCAAACCAGAAGAAGTGGAAGAACCGTTCGCGCAGATCATTGCAGAATCAGCCCTAACGCAGTTGCATATTGCCGAGACGGAGAAATATGCCCATGTTACATATTTTTTCAACGGTGGACGGGAAGATCCGTTTCCTGGAGAAGATCGGATCATCATTCCATCGCCCAGTGTTTCTACCTATAACCTGCAACCTGAAATGGCGACTGTGCAAATCACGGATGTAGTACTGAAAGATATTAGAAGTGTACTTCCCTCGCGAGGGCATGATGTTATCATTGTTAATTTTGCCGCACCGGATATGGTTGGGCATACGGGCGATTTCAATGCTACGGTCGCGGCATGTGAAGCGGTCGACCGGGCAGTCGGGCGGATTACAGAAGCTATCTTGAGCTCTGGTGGAGTTGTCGCTATAACTGCTGATCATGGTAATGCTGAAGAGATGGTGAACCGCAGCACTGGACTCCCTGACACAGAACACATTGCCGACCCAGTTCCATTTATTCTGGTTTCTGCCGACTCGCGGTTTCACATTCCGCTGCGCCAACACGGTGGGCTCACCGACGTTGCCCCTACGCTGTTGATACTCCTGGGTTTGCCGATCCCTCAAAACATGACAGGGACGTCGCTGATCGAAGCAGGTGCCTGATGCTGTTCTATGGTGAGTGGGATACCGTAAGATATACGCAGTATAGGTGTTTACCATGCACAAAATGCTGCATTTTGTGCAGAGAGGAGCTACAAACTTTTATTGTGAAATCCTGAGCAATCCGCCAGCTGGCGGAGAAGGATGAACCCAAAAGTTTTGTAGCGACGAAGGAGGGGTGTGTGATTGTTCCTGTTGAGGTTTCGGCGCGGCACGCGCATCTGAGCGAAGACGATTTCCGTGCTTTATTTGGGCACGCTCAGCTTCATGTGTTGCGTGAACTTTCTCAACAAGGGCAATTCGCTGCCCGGGAATGTGTGACACTCTCTCATGAGGGCAAAGTTCTCAAGAGTGTGCGCGTTGTCGGCCCATTTCGGGGTGTAACCCAAATCGAACTTGCCCCGACTGATGCCCGTTCTTTGGG
>JAGVHQ010000035.1 GCA_020056565.1 Candidatus Berkelbacteria bacterium | reverse complement strand
GCAATGCCGGAATCGAACTAGTAATGGATATTACTTCGGGTTATTTTGACAAACTGACGATTATGCCGATCAACAAACTCGCAATTATTTTCGGCAAACTGACCGAAGTAGCAGCGCAGTCGCTCATGCAAGGGACGATTGTATTCCTGCTGTTACTCGCCGTAGGTGTACGTTTTGAAGCGGGATTCTCGGGGGTGCTGGCTGCGTTTGGAATGCTGATGCTTTTTGCAATGGCGTGGTCATGCATCGGGATGATCTCGGCTCTCAGAACACGCAATCCGCGCCTGGTGCAATCGCTTTTTGTCCTGTTCTTTCCGTTCTTGTATGTGACAACCGCCCAAATGCCCAAACACCTCCTGCCTGATTTTTATGCGCGGTTGACATCGTACAACCCGGTCACCTACATCATCGAAGGCGTGCGGGCACTTGTCATTAACGGCTGGGGTGACCCCGCAATCCTCGAAGGTTTTCTTGTCGCACTCGCGCTTTTCATTGTGATGGTGACCCTTACCTTGCTCTCATTCAAAAAAGCGCTGAAATAACTTCTCGATGGTTCGCTCCAACGATTTAGAAAAATCCCAGAAACAATACGAACAGTGGCATAAGGTCGTTAATATTCCTGTGGGGGGTGGGATTCATCCGGTATACGAAAAATTCCACGGCTGGCTGCTTGGTGGGCGAGTGTTCGGCAATGAAAAGGTGCTCGACGTCGCGTGCGGAAGCGGCTTTCTCCTCCATTGGCTAAAAGAGCGTTTCCCAATCGAACCATATGGCTTAGATTTTTCACGTCTTGCACTTGCGCGTGTAAAAAAATTTGTACCGAGCGCTCACACACTGCTTGCCCCGGCAGAGAAAATTCCCGCGAGTACAAATACTTTTGATTTTGTCACCTGCATTGGCAGCTTGGAACATTTCATTGATATCGAAGGTGCACTCAAAGAGATGCTACGCGTTACCAAACCGGGCGGAAAAGCACTCTTTTATGTCCCGAACCTATTTTTCGTCGGACACATTTGGTTTGGTCTTACGCGCGGCACGCAACCCTCAGAAGGAGAGCAAGATTTTTCAGAACGTTATTTTACCTATGGTGGCTGGAAAACACTGATTGAGCAAGCGGGTTGGAAAATAAATGAAGTCCGTTATTACAATTGGATTTTGTACACCGCGAAAGTTCCACGCTTTGTGCGGGCACTGTATAATTCCATTTTCCGTCCGTTCGTTCCGAAAAATCTTTCATACGCGTTCGCCTTCTATGTAACAAAGCCTCAAAAACACTCGCACTAAGACCTGAGGGTCGTTTCCCCTGGTTTAGAGTGGTATACTTGACACGATACCGGGGTACCGTGGCCGAGTGGTTAGGCAAGGGTCTGCAAAACCCTGTATAGGGGTTCGATTCCCCTCGGTACCTCCAAAAAGTATTCATCAACGGTATAATCAAAACAATGAGCAAAAAGAAAAAATTCAAAAAATACCATAAGGCAGACCTCCTTCATCAGGCACTTGCCTCGCCACATGCAACGCATACCCAAGATGCGGTTGGGGCGCATGTCCCTTCGAGCTCGCACACTATTTCACAAATGCCGAACCACTCCGAAACCCGAGGGAGCGAGCAGTATGCGGCGACTGGGTCATCTACTGGCGGATCACTCGTCCCCCCCACCGCAGTTGTCCTAAAGGATGTGCGTCGAATCGGGTTCATTACCGCCGCGATCACACTTCTTTATATTGCCGCGGCAATCGCGCAGCAAAAAACGCCTCTGTTTGAAAAAACAGCCGACTTTTTATTTCGGATTCTCAATATCAGCTAGAACCTATCTCATAACTGTTTCGGGAAGCGAATCGGAGAATGTTTTGAGCGAGAAAAGTGAAGCGGGAGGAGAGATAGTTAACACTACCTTGACGAGCGATGAGCTTTTCGCAGCCAAAACAGACCCGATGCAGTTATCAGAGATAGTTATGAGATAGGTTCTAAGGTACGGTCTCTAATTTGTAAGCTCCGCTCGTCGATATTGAAGCGCTTCGGCCACATGCGAGGTTCCCACTTCTTGACTACCGGCTAAATCGGCGATTGTGCGCGCTACTTTCAGTGTACGGTGAAACGCCCGCGCGGAAAGATTAAGCCGCTCCATTGCTGCGCGCATGAGTGTACTCACTTCAGCATTCAAGGGAATCATCTGTTTCACGGTTTGGGCGTTCATCTGCGAATTTGTATAGATTTTTTTATCGCGCAAGCGTGTGCGGGCAACAGAGCGTGCCGTTTGAACGCGCACACGCACTAAACCCGCGGCTTCAGTTTTATCTTCACTTGTAAGCTTTTCGAAACCGACTGCCGGCACTTCGATATGCAAATCAATTCGGTCTAAAATCGGCCCGGAAATTCTTTTGCGGTAGCGGGCAATTTCCGAGGCCGAACAACGGCACTCATGCTTCGGGTCGTTCAAATATCCGCATGGGCACGGATTCATCGCCGCCACCAGCATAAACGAAGAGGGGAACGAAACGGTTTCGTGCGCGCGGGAAACGTACACTGTCCCGTCTTCCAACGGCCCGCGTAATGCCTCCAACACGCTGCGCGGAAACTCCGGCAATTCGTCTAAAAATAATACGCCCCTGTGAGCGAGCGAAATTTCGCCGGGCTTGGGCCATGTCCCGCCCCCCACTAACGCGACAGACGAAGCACTATGATGCGGGCTGCGGAACGGACGAGCCGTAACGATCCCTTCCCCTTCGGGCAACTGCCCGGCCACGGAATATAATTTTGTTACTTCAAAAATTTCGTCCTGTGTCATTTCGGGCAGAATCGCCCGTACCGCGCGGGCAAGTAAAGTCTTACCAGACCCGGGCGGGCCGGTGAGTAAAATGTTATGTCCGCCAGCGGCGGCAATTTCCAAAGCACGCTTTGCGTGCTCCTGCCCTTGCACCGCTTCAAAATCTTCTTCCCAATCCTTCCCCGCACTGATTGCGTCCAAGGAACGCGTCGGCACCGCGCTAGGCAACTTTCCCTTGCGCAGCATTTCCACCAGTTCCGGAAGTGAGCTCGCAGGCAGCGCGGCAATCCCACTCACAAGCGCCGCTTCTTCCACATCGGATGTGGGTACAAGGATATTTTTAATCCCGCGCTCGCGCCCCACAAGCGCCAAAGGCAAAACCCCGTGGATGTGGCGGATCGTTCCATTCAGAGCCAACTCCCCGGCAATCAGCGTATTTTTGAGCGCGTCGGAAGGCAATTGGCCGTCGGCGAGCAAAATCCCCAGCGCGATCGGTAAATCAAACATTGGACCGGCTTTGCGCACATCGGCCGGCGCCAAGTTCACCGTCACGCGGCGTTGCGGCAAGGTAAAACCGGCGTGTTTCAACGCCGCCCGTACGCGCTCTTTAGATTCTTCCACGGCCTTATCCGGCAAACCCACTATCAAAAGCTGTGGCAGCCCCGCCCCTAAATCAACCTCCACGTCCACCAACATTCCCTCAAGCCCCCGAAATGTGGCGGATTGTACTTTGGCAAACTGCATTAATACAAGTCCGCTGTAGGAGGGTGACTATACACTAATTTTTTTGAGCAGTACCTGGCTTTTCAAATTTGAAGTACGTATCTGTGGCAAACGTGTATTCCACGTCTTTATCGATATAACCCCCTGCCTTTGCTTTGACGTGTTGAGGATCAGCTTCAACGACTATACCATCGTGTCCGGCTTCCATGGCGTCTCTAATTTTCCCCCTCATTCCCGAGAATCCTGGCCCAGGCTCGGACGTTGGATTCCACTGCGTAATGTATTCTCGGTAGGAGATGCGCAACGGATTCTCAAGCGTCAGTGAAGTCTGCTCTAAGCTCCCATGTTTGGCGACTGCAATCTCGCGTTGCGGGGAATACAGTACCATCTTCAACTCATCGGGGCTCATATCTTGGCCGATTTCTTCGGCACGATACACCTTATCTACAGAAAGGGGCTGTTTAACTTCTTTGCTTTTTAACTTGAGATCTGCCTCTTTAAGACCGGGGCTAAAATGTTCATTCATGCTCTGATCATAGGATTGTACCTGTTTTTCTGTCAAGCAAAAAATGGTTGAGCATGTCGATAAAACCATATCAACTGGACTTGCTGGCCGTCGTAGTATGGAAAGCCCTGTACCGCATCTGGTACAGGGCTCTATTTAATTTCTACAAAACCTCCTACAGTTGAACCATGCAATCTGAGCAATCCTTAGAAATTGAGTTTGCCGGCATCACCTGGATTCCGTGGGTGACGCGCAATATGTCGTTTTGGCATTTATATCCCTTCTCCGTTACCGAGGGCGCGCACCTCAAAGAATTCGGGGTAAACGGCACAATCGAGATGTTATTTGTCACACGTAACGGTACGTATAGCCGCCTTTTCGTAAGCAAACGCTCTCTTGATTCGTACAAAACCGCACTTTTGAAAGCGGTGAATACAAAAGAAAAACTTGCCACTCTCAAAGCACATTACAAAACACGCGCAAGAATAGTAATCTCAACCGCCCGCGCCGCCGCGCGCCAGCCTGGTGATTCACACTGGACTCCGTTTACCGACGCGCTCGCGCATTTTTATCCTGCGTTGCGTATTTCAACGAGCTTGAGCAAAATTGGCACGCAACGCTTAATCCATGCTCTCCAGAATGACCGCGTCCCGGAGAAAGAGATTCCCGCGCTCGTCGGGGCACTTTCATATCCCTCCACGCATACACCGCTTTTTTGCTCGCAACGGGATGTGTTACGGATTGCTGCCATGACTTCCAAAACAAGCGCGTATGAAAACGCTTTGCATGTTTGGCTTACGCATTACCAGCACATTCCGGTCAATTTCTGTGACGATCCGTGGACAATTACCGATCTTAAAACCCAAGTCTCCACCGCACGCAAAAATGATGCCGCCCAAGAACTCAAACAGCTCGAGCAAAACCATCGGAAACGAATTACCCAAACGCGCGCACTACTGCGGAACGCAAACGACGAAGTTGCGCACTGGGCGCGGGTATTGCAAGTGGTCACGTATCTCAATGAGTTCCGCAAAAGCGTGTATAGCCAGGCCTCATTAATTGCCCGGCCAGTTTTTATTGCTGCCGCTAAGCAGGCGCACCTAGAATCGTGGAAGAATTGTTTCTTCTTAAGCTCAGAGGAAATTGCTGAGATTCTCCGCGGCAAACGAATTGATGCAAAAAAAATAATCCGCTCTCGTGCATACGCTGGCGCATATTGTATTGAAGGCAAGGAACACCTTATGGAACCCGCGGAGACGAAAACCCTTTTTAATACAATGGAGCAACCGCATCCCGCAACGAACAAAATCAGAGAAACCGTGCTGCACGGATTCAGTGCCAACAAAGGCTTGGTCCGCGCACGCGCACGTATCCTTTACAGCTCAAAAGATTTCGGGAAACTTGCATCCGGTGAAATCCTAATTGCCCCGATGACATCCGTTGATTTCGTACCGGTGATGCTCCGCGCTGGGGCGTTTGTCACCGACGAAGGCGGGATCACGTCCCATGCCGGAATTGTGGCGCGGGAAATGAACAAGCCCTGCGTTGTCGGTACGAAAATTGCCACGAAAGTTTTTCACGACGGTGACATAATAGAGGTAGACGCTAATCAAGGAATCGTACGGATTATTTCGTAAGGTTTGCGCTACAATAATTCTCTATGCCCACATTATTAGACCCAGTGACAGTGCTGCGGGGGATCGGTCCGTTGCAAAAAACGCGGCTTGAAAAATTAGGTGTG
>JAGVHQ010000027.1 GCA_020056565.1 Candidatus Berkelbacteria bacterium | reverse complement strand
GGATGAACTGGTAATCCTCGTCCCAATTGGCACGCAAATCTCGGGAAACGGCATACGAAGCGACCTTATCCACCCTGGAGAAAAACTCCTTGTTGCCAAAGGGGGTATCGGCGGATTTGGAAACCGCCATTTCCGCTCATCCACTAACCGCACTCCCCGCGAATCCAGCCCTCCCACTAAAGGTGAGCAATGCACCCTGGCCTTATCTTTGAAATTATTAGCGGATGTTGGCTTGGTTGGCTTACCTAATGCGGGTAAATCGTCATTAATTACCGCATTAACAAACGCACATCCCCAAGTCGGTGCCTACCCATTTACGACAACGCGACCTGTCCTCGGGGTAATGGAAGGCCGCCCGCGAGTTGTAATCGCGGACATTCCCGGCCTCATCGACGGGGCTTCCACAGGTAAAGGGTTAGGGATCCGATTCCTGAAGCATATCGAACG
Organism: Candidatus Berkelbacteria bacterium; assembly: GCA_020056565.1. Taxonomy (GTDB): domain Bacteria; phylum Patescibacteriota; class UBA1384; order JAGVHQ01; family JAGVHQ01; genus JAGVHQ01. Next base: position 32,130 of record JAGVHQ010000027.1, on the reverse strand, counting down.
CACACGCGTACTTATCTATGTCCTCGACGCAACCGAAAAGGACATTCCCGCTCAACTGGAGATGCTCAAGCAGGAACTCACCCATTTTTCACCCCAACTTCTCAAACGTGCATATCTAGTGGTCTTAACGAAAAGTGACCTTATTCGAACCCCTCCATCGGTTGCGCATGACTTTCTGGTTTCTTCTAAAACCTCTCAGGGAATTCCTCAGTTGAAAGAAGGAATTCGTAAGCTCTATACTCGCTCAAAAGCATCGTAGAGACACCCCTTGACAAACAAAAGGGTCTTCGATAGAGTAATGGTGATCGGACAGACAGGACAAAGGCAAAGGTGTCAGCTATACAAATCGCAGTGAATTAAAAAGCAGTACTTTACTGAAGTCCCACCTTGTGTGGATTATTTTAACGTGAGGAGAAAAACATGCGTAAATATTTCTCTGAGAGGAAGATTAATGTCTCCTTTCCCAACCTCATTCAACTACAGCTTGATTCATATCGCTGGCTCTTTGACGAGGGTATCCAAGAGATTATTGATGAGATCTCTCCTGTCGATGATTTCACAGGTAAGAACTTACGCCTTGAATTCGGCGATTATGCACTCGAAGCGCCTCGCGTAGACGAAGCGACCGCACGCGAAAAAAACCTCACCTACAAAGCACCTCTAAAGTGCAAGGCGATCCTTATTAATAAAGTAACAGGCAAGCAAAAAGAGTCTGAAATTTTTCTTGGGGATTTCCCTGTCATGACTAATCGCGGCACTTTTATCATCAACGGTGTAGAGCGGGTTGTTGTTTCCCAAATTGTCCGCTCATATGGAGTACTATTTACCGGAGAGGAATCGGGGGGGCGAACACTATTCGGCGCGAAACTGATTCCGTCCCGCGGAGCGTGGCTCGAGATTGAAACCTCAAACCGCGATGTTATCTCCGTTAAGGTTGACCGTAAACGAAAAATACCGATTACGACATTTTTAAAATCACTGGGACTCGACAAAGACGAAGACATCCTCACCGCGTTTAAAGACGTTAATGATAACGCAGATCACGACTATATCAAGGCAACGCTTCTCAAAGACCCTGCAAAAACACGTGCCGAAAGCTACACGGAAGTCTACAAGCGAATTCGCCCAGGAGACCTCACAACCGCAGACACTGCTAAAACCTTCCTGGAAGCTCTGTTCTTCAACCCTAAGCGCTACGACCTTGGTAAGGTCGGCCGCTATAAATTAAACCAACGCTTAAACATCGCCGGGAAAGACTCGGAACGCGACCGGATCCTGCGCCTGGAAGACATCATTGAAATCGTCAAAGAGGTGATTCGCCTGAATAACGACCCAACCGCCCAACCGGACGATATCGACCACCTACGCAACCGGCGTGTGAGGGCTGTCGGAGAGCTCGTGCAAGGTCGTCTGAGAGTCGGGTTCTTACGAATGGAGCGCATTATTCGCGACCGCATGAGCGTTGTTGACCCCTTAACAGTGACTGCCTCTCAACTGGTGAACTCTCGCCCTGTGGCGGCTGTCTTGCAAGAGTTCTTTGCTTCCTCTCAGCTTTCTCAATTTATGAACCAGACCAACCCTCTGGCGGAGCTCGAGCACAAACGAACGCTTTCTTCAACCGGACCGGGTGGACTTTCTCGGGAGCGAGCCGGGTTTGAAGTACGCGACGTGCACGCTTCCCATTACGGGCGTGTCTGCCCGATCGAAACCCCTGAAGGTCCAAACATCGGTCTCGTTGGGTATCTCGCAACATACGGAAAGGTAAATGAGTACGGTTTCATCGAAACGCCGTATCTTGAAGTTGAGCAAAAAGCCGGCCTTAAACCACGGGTCACGAAAAAGCTGGTCTATATGGATGCGATGGAAGAGGAGCGCTACATTATTGCGCCTGCTTCAACGCCCGTAGATAAGCAAGGGTATATCACCGAACCACGGGTTGTTGTCCGTAAATTTGGCAGCCCCTCACAAGAAAAGGTTGAGAAGATTCAATTTATTGACGTTTCTGCGTGCCAGATTGTATCAGTAACTACGGGGCTTATCCCATTTGTCGAGCATGATGACGCCACTCGCGCTTCCATGGGATCAAACATGCAGCGCCAGGCAGTGCCGCTGGTACGCGCCTCTGCACCTTTGGTTGGCACAGGACTCGAAGGTACCGCCGCCCAAAACTCTGGGCAAGTATTCGTGGCACCTTTTGATGGTTCAATACGCTACGTAGACGGAAATGAAATCCACATAAGCGATGACAAAGGCAAAATACACCGCCAACAACTAGAGAAATTCATCCGCTCTAACCAAGCAACTTGCATGAACCAGACACCGATCGTTTCCGTAGGAGACAAGGTTAAAAAAGGTGAAGTGATCGCAGACGGAGCTTCGGTAGACCAAGGCGAGCTCGCTTTGGGACAAAACGTGCTCGTTGCGTTCCTCTCTTTCTGGGGCACCAACTTTGAAGATGCGATTGCGATTTCGGAACGGTTAGTGAAAGACGATCGTTTCTCCTCAATCCATATTGAAGAATACTCAGTCGAAGTACGGGACACTAAATTAGGACCGGAAATTGTCACGCGCGATATACCAAATGTTGGAGATGAAGCACTCGCGAACCTCGATGAGTTGGGTGTTATCCGAATCGGAGCAGAAATTTCCGCCGGGGATATTCTCGTTGGCAAAATCTCTCCGAAAGGAGAGTCTGAACTTTCTGCAGAAGAAAAACTCCTGCGCGCAATTTTCGGAGAAAAAGCCAAAGACGTAAAAGACACCTCGCTGAGGCTTCCGCATGGAGAACGCGGAAAAGTCGTCGGAATCAAGTTGTTTTCAAAGGACCAAGGGGACGAGCTCCCATCTGGCGTATATCAGATGATTCAGATCTCAATTGCTCAACTGAGAAAAGTTTCTGTTGGTGATAAACTTGCCGGTCGACACGGCAATAAGGGTGTCATCTCCGTCATCCTCCCCGAAGAAGAGATGCCATATTTGCCAGATGGTACCCCTGTTGATATTGTTCTGAACCCGTTAGGCGTAGTCTCCAGAATGAACCTCGGTCAAATCCTGGAAACCCATCTTGGCTGGGCTGCTAAAACGCTCAATTATAAGGTTGCTACACCAGTCTTTGAGGGTGTTACCGTAAAGCAAATCGAAGGCGAGCTAAAGAAGGCGGGCTTACCGGAAAGTGGCAAAATCCAGCTCCGCGATGGACGCACCGGTGAACCATTTGACCAAAAGACAACCGTAGGCATTATTTACATAATGAAACTCAACCACTTAGTTGACGACAAAATGCATGCCCGCTCCACCGGACCATATTCTATGGTTACTCAACAACCTCTCGGTGGAAAAGCACAGTTTGGAGGCCAACGCTTTGGAGAAATGGAAGTCTGGGCGCTCGAAGCGTACGGTGCGGCCCACTCACTTCAGGAGATGCTTACTCTGAAATCTGATGATGTCATCGGACGAAGTAAGGCCTATGAAGCAATCATCCGGGGTGAAGAGATCCAGAAACCATCGGTTCCAGCCTCATTCTTTGTCCTGACCCGCGAGTTGCAAAGCCTCGGGCTCAATGTAGAGCTCCTTACCCAGCAGGGTACAACCAAAATTGGAGCAGAGGAAAAGCCCAAGGTAACTCGATCATCTTCACCGGCAACGCCCGAGCATGAAGAAGATCACGAAGAAACACTTGATCGTGAACTGACTGAGCTGAAACTTGACGAACCAGAACCGGTACCCGAGCCGGTTGAGGAGGCCTAATGCAAGAAGCACAGACACGCCAAGATACGCGCGTCGCCGATTTTAATGCTATCCGAATCTCAATCGCGTCCCCTGAAGATGTATACAACTGGTCATATGGGGAAGTCACCAAGCCGGAAACAATTAACTACCGTACACAGAAACCAGAACGTGACGGATTGTTTGACGAACGTATTTTCGGTCCGATTAAAGACTGGGAATGTTATTGTGGTAAATACAAGAAAATTCGTTATAAAGGCGTCATTTGCGATAAATGTGGTGTTGAGGTAACCCGCGCTGCTGTTCGCCGAGAGCGGATGGGGCACATTGAACTCGCCGTTCCTGTTGCGCATGTTTGGTTTGTTCGTAGTGTTCCATCGATTCTTGGCCTTGCTTTGAACCTTTCGGTTAACGACTTAGAGAAAGTGATTTACTTTGCCGGATTTATTGTTCTTGAGGTAGACGAAACAATCCGCACCGAGGCCTTAAGCCAGCTGGAAAATGAATACCGTGAATTACACGGAAAATTAAAGAGCAGTAATACAACTGAAAAAGCGGATCCAAAACAATCTACTCCGCTGACAGAACTTGAGGGCATGTACCGAGCCACGAAAAATGAGATCTCATCGCTTGCAAAATATAAAATCATTACCGAGCAGCGCTACCACGAAATCAGTTTAAAGTACGGTTCGATTATTAAGGTTGGAATTGGTGCGGAGGCCTTTCATCAGCTCCTCAAAGATATTGATTTCAATGAGGTTGTCCGTAACTTAGAAAAAGGAGTCGAAGACTCTCAGGGAAGCCAGCGCCGCCGGATCTTGAAGCGTATCCGGGTTCTAAAAGACATGCTCAAAGCTAAGATCGACCCGAAATGGCTCATCACAACTCGTTTACCGGTGATTCCCCCTGATCTGCGACCGATGGTTCAGCTCGATGGTGGACGATTTGCTGCATCTGACCTCAACGACCTCTATCGCCGAGTGATTAACCGCAATAACCGCCTAAAAAAACTTATTTCTCTCGGGGCACCAGATGTCATCTGCCGCAACGAAAAACGCATGCTGCAGGAGGCGGTAGACGCCTTAATCGACAACAGCGTCCGGCGCGGTAAGGCCGTTTCAACAACGGCTGCGCAACGCAAATTGCGTTCACTCTCAGACATGTTACGCGGTAAACAAGGTCGCTTCCGACAAAACCTCTTAGGAAAACGTGTTGATTATTCTGGACGTTCGGTAATTGTAGTCGGTCCGAACTTGAAGCTGCACCAATGTGGACTACCAAAGGGGATGGCGCTCGAGCTATTCAAGCCATTCGTCATTTCAAAAATGATTTCCGAGGGATATGTCCACAACGTCAAAAACGCCACACGCCTCATCGAACGCGGAACACCGGAGGTATGGGATATCCTTGAGCGGATAACCTCCGAGCAGTACGTGCTTTTAAATCGCGCTCCAACATTGCACCGGTTAGGAATTCAAGCATTTCAACCCGTCCTCATCGAAGGAAAAGCAATTCAGCTTCATCCATTAGTTTGCTATGCCTTCAATGCTGACTTTGACGGTGACCAAATGGCAGTACACGTTCCGCTTTCCAAGCAGGCGTATATAGAAGCACGCGACATTATGCTTTCAACCAAAAACGTTTTAAAACCTGCTTCAGGTGAGCCGGTTATTACTCCACGTTTGGATATTGTTTTCGGTTGTTATTACCTGACCACTATCGAAGAAGGAGTTAAGGGGACTGGACGAATATTTGGTTCCAGTCAGGAAGCGATGCTCGCATACCAAAACGGACAACTACATGTACGAGCGTCAATTAAGGTTCGCATCGAAGATGTCTTCGTCACCAAAGAGAACACGCCTGAACCAGGGATTGAGGTGGGTAACTTACTCGAGACAAGTATCGGCCGAATTATCTTCAATGGCATTCTTCCGAAATCTGCACGGTTTAGAAATTACCCAATGGACTCAAAATCATTGCGAGAATTGGTAGAACATATCTTCAAGACAGAAGGGGCCGAAGTCACCACAGATGTGAGTGATGAAATTAAAAAAGTAGGCTTCCGACATGCAACACTCTCAGGGATGACGATTTCAATTTCAGATATTAACGTGCCGGCCAAAAAGGGTGAGATCATCAAAGCCACCGACCAAATCGTGGAAGAAATTGAGATGCAATATCGGCGTGGACTGATCACCAATCATGAACGACGCCTAAAGATCATTGAGCTATGGACAAGTGCCCGAGCCAAAGTCGAAAAAGAAATGCTTGCCCAGTTCAATCTACATAACCCGGTGAATATCATGATGCTTTCAGGCGCCCGCGGTTCTGTAACTCAAGTAACGCAGCTGGGTGGGATGAAGGGCCTCGTGGTAAACCCAGGTGGAGAGATTATTGAATTGCCGATTAAATCCAACTACCGCGAAGGATTAAATGTATTTGAGTACTTCATTTCAACTCACGGCGCACGTAAAGGTAAATCTGACACGTCACTGAGAACATCGGATGCGGGGTATCTTACCCGCCGCCTTGTTGATGTATCCCAAGACATGGTCGTAGCGCTAGAAGATTGTGGAACAAGGGAAGGGCTTGTGATCCACGCTGATCCAGAGCACCTGCGCCACCTGCTTGGAAGAGTAACCGTGAAGCCAATCACGCTCGAACGAAAAACAATTGTCCCCGCTGACACCCTCATCACAGAAGAACATCTCATTGGGCTGAAGACCCATGAACCATTTGATGTGCTCGTGCGTTCGATCCTCTACTGCCAAGCGCGCTGGGGTGTCTGCCAGAATTGCTACGGGCGTGACCTGGCCACAGGTAACATGGTCAAACATGGTGAAGCGGTTGGAATTATGGCTGCCCAAGCAATCGGAGAACCAGGAACGCAGTTAACAATGAAAACATTCCACTCGGGAGGAGTTGTGGGTGAAGATATCACGAGTGGTTTGCCGCGTGTGGAAGAGTTATTTGAAGCACGCATCCCACAGAACCCGGCTACGCTCGCACAAATTGCAGGAACAGTAAAAATCTATACAGAAAAAGGAAAACGAACCCTGCAAATTATTACAAGACTAAAGATTGAGGAAACATACGAAATTCCTGAGGGTTACGAGATTACTGTCAAAAGTGGCACTCCAGTTGTAGCAAAGCAAATTCTCGGCAGCGCCAAAGACGTAAAAGCAATCCGAACTAAAATTCCGGGAGTTACTCGTGTTAAGGAACGTCAAGTTACGGTCGTTTCTTCCGACTTTGCATCGATCAGTTTCCCACTACGAGCAAACGAAATCGTACTTGTTAAAGACGGCGACGAGGTAACGGTGGGTCAGCAACTGACCGAAGGTCACCTTGACCTAGGCGAGTCACTTAAATACCGCGGAAGAGTTTCCACACAGGATTACATCATCAAAGACGTGCTTTCGATTTATTCTTCCCAAGGCCAAACAATTAACCCCAAACACATTGAGATGATCGTACGTCAAATGTTTTGCAAAGTACGGGTGACCGACGAAGGTGATTCTGAATTCTTACCGGGCCAGATCATTGACAGTCTGCACGCGGGAATTGTCAATGCTGAACTTGCGAAGAAGGGAAAAAAGCTGGTGCAATTCGAAGATGTTGTGATGGGGATTACGCGTGTTTCGCTCAAGACCCAGAGCTTCCTTTCCGCCGCGAGTTTCCAAGAAACTACAGGGGTATTGATTGAAGCCGCTGCACGTGGGGCGATTGACCACCTGAATGGAATGAAGGAAAATGTGATTATTGGAAAATTGATTCCTGCAGGTACTGGTTTCGACCCAAGCAGCGCTCGTAAGAAAGCAATCCACGGAACACGTTAATGCCAACTATTTCACAGCTAATTCGTAAGGGACGAACCCGACACGTCGCTGCCCCCGCGACGCCGGCATTGAAGCGTGGAATGAATTTTATGAAAAACCGCTCAACATGGAACAGGGTTGGGGCGCCATTAAAACGTGGGGTATGCATCAAGGTAACAACGATCACGCCTAAAAAACCGAACTCAGCATTACGAAAAATTGCTAAAGTGCGCTTAACCTCCGGAACAGAGGTAACCGCGTACATTCCGGGTGAAGGACACAACTTACAAGAACACTCGGTGGTGCTGATACGCGGTGGTAGAGTGAAAGACCTTCCGGGTGTGCGCTACCACATCGTGCGTGGAAAACTCGATACAGAAGGTGTAAAAGACCGCCGCCAAGGCCGTTCACGCTACGGTGCGAAGAAAGCATAAATCATGCGAAGAACAACGTTTATAAAACGTACGATTAAGCCCGATCAAAAATATCACTCAATTGAAATTGAGCAGTTAATTAATAAAACAATGCTTTCTGGACAAAAAATGACCGCCCGGGCGATTGTTTATTCTGCCCTGGAAGAAGCCGGGGCAAAATTAAAGACTGACCCATTAACAGTTTTTGAACGAGCAATCCAAAACATTGGACCGGCATTAGAGGTTCGCAGTAAACGAATCGGGGGAGCAACGTACCAAGTCCCTGTCGAGGTTCGCCCCAACCGAAAACAAGCTTTAGCATTACGTTGGATTTTAGAAAGCGCCCGCGCTCGTAAATCCCAAACAATGGCTACTCGCCTCGCAACAGAGCTTATGGACGCCTACAACAACACCGGCACAGCAGTTAAACGCCGCGACACAGTACACAAAATGGCAGAAGCAAATCGCGCCTTTGCTCATTTTGCCCGAATGTAAGATGCCCCGCGAATACTCTCTTGAGAATACACGTAATATTGGCATTATCGCCCATATTGACGCCGGTAAAACCACTGTAACGGAGCGGATACTCTACTATACCGGTAAAACCCACAAAATTGGCGAGGTGCACGAGGGCGAGGCCGTCATGGACTGGATGGAACAGGAACGGGAGCGGGGAATTACGATTACCGCGGCAGCGACAACTTGTTTCTGGAATAAATCCCGGGTCAATATTATCGACACCCCCGGACACGTCGATTTCACTGTCGAGGTTGAACGATCGTTACGAGTGCTTGATGGGGGAGTCGTTGTATTCGACGGGGTAGCCGGTGTCGAGCCCCAATCGGAAACGGTGTGGCGGCAGGCCGATAAGTACAACGTTCCTCGAATTTGCTTTGTCAATAAACTTGACCGTATGGGGGCCGACTTTGAAAAAGCCTACGCCTCGATCAAAGAACGTCTCGGACCGCACGCCGTACGAATCCAATTGCCAATTGGTACGGAAGCAGATTTCCACGGTTTGATTGATCTCATTGAAGAAAAGGCCTTCTCCTGGGGTGGGAAATTAGGTGAAGATATAACAGAACTTGAAATACCCTCTGAAATGAGCTTAGATGCCAAAAAGGCACGCAGCGAATTAGTGGAAAAGATTGTCGAAACAGACGACACACTCCTACACGCATACCTTGAAGGTGTGCAACCGAGTATTGCCGAACTTAAATCCGCCTTACGCAAAGCAACGGTTGCGTACAAGATTGTTCCAGTAATGTGCGGGTCGGCTTTGAAAAATACTGGTGTACAAAAACTACTTGATGGTGTTGTTGATTACCTTCCTTCCCCACTAGATGTGCCCCCAATTCACGCAAAAGTTCCTAACCTAGAAGAAGAAATCGAAATTAAAACTGACGACAACGAACCGTTCTGCGCACTTGTGTTTAAAATTGCGACAGATCCGTTCGTCGGGCGACTCGCGTTCTTTCGAGTGTACTCTGGAAAGCTTGCCGCGGGTTCCTATATCTTAAATGCCTCCACTAATTCAAAGGAGCGCGTTGGACGAATTGTTCGCCTGCACGCTAACCATCGCGAGGAATTGAAAGAAGTTTTTTCAGGTGAGATCGCTGCTATTGTTGGCCTTAAAAACGTAACGACCGGCCAAACTATTTGCGACCCTGCCCGTCCAGCCGTCTTGGAATCAATCCAATTCCCGGATCCGGTGATTTCGGTTGCAATCGAACCAAAAACGAAGGCAGATCAAGAAAAAATGGGTATCGCGCTTCAAAAACTGGCGGAAGAAGACCCTACATTCCGAGTTACCGCCAACGAAGAAACGCAACAAACAATCATCGCGGGTATGGGGGAGCTGCACCTCGAAGTGCTTGTGGATCGCATGAAACGCGAGTTCAGTGTGGAGGCGAATGTCGGCGCTCCCGAAGTGGCGTACAAAGAAACAGTGACAAAACCTTCAAAAGCAGAAGGGAAGTATATTCGCCAAACTGGTGGCCGAGGGCAATATGGACACGTCTTTCTCGAGCTGGAGCCACGTGAACGAGGTGAAGGGTTTGAATTCGTCAACAAGATTGTTGGCGGCTCGATTCCACGCGAGTTTATACCTGCTATCGAAAAAGGTATTCGCGGGGCTTTGGACCGTGGTGTAATTGCCCATTACCCGATTGTCGACATTCGCGTCATCCTATACGACGGCACGTATCACGATGTAGACTCTTCCGAAATGGCATTCCAAATCGCAGGCTCGATGGCACTGCAAAGCGGTTTCAAATCTGGCGCGCCGGTTCTACTGGAACCGATTATGAAAGTGGAAGTTCTCACTCCCGAATCATTTTTTGGGGACGTAGTAGGGGATTTGAACTCAAAACGAGGACAGATTCTTGCAACCGGCGAACGAGTGGGAATTAAAACAATTGATGCATTAGTCCCACTTGGGCATATGTTCGGATATGCGACAACGCTTCGCGGCATGACAACTGGACGGGCATCCTACACAATGGAATTCGATCACTACGAACCTGTTCCAGCAGGTGTAGCACAGTCTATTATCCAGAAACGTATCCCGAAAACTGCTTGACTTCGTTGGAATACACCCATATAATAAAAGCACATTCTTTTTGGGGAAGTTTAAGGTGGCCTGAAACGCCACTTTCAGTGGAAGGAGCAATCGATGGCTGAAGGAAAATTTGAACGAACCAAGCCGCACATTAATGTCGGTACTATTGGGCACGTTGACCACGGGAAAACAACCCTAACGGCGGCGATTACCAAAGTACTTGCTAAAAAGGGCTTGGCTAAGGAAAAGAAGTACGAAGATATTGATAACGCACCCGAAGAGCGTGCGCGTGGAATTACGATTGCGACCTCACATCAAGAGTACGAATCAGAAAAACGCCACTATGCGCATGTCGACTGCCCTGGACACGCCGACTACGTTAAAAACATGATTACTGGTGCGGCTCAAATGGACGCGGCTATTTTGGTAGTATCAGCAGCTGACGGTCCGATGCCTCAAACCCGCGAACATATCCTCCTGGCGCGCCAGGTAGGAGTACCGCGTATGGTTGTCTTTCTCAACAAAACCGATCAAGTTACCGATAAGGAGCTCTTGGACCTCGTCGAGGTCGAAGTGCGAGAGTTACTTACGAAATATAAATTTCCCGGTGATGAAGTCCCGGTAATCAAAGGATCTGCGTTGAAGGCACTGGAAGGCGACCCAGAAGCGGAAAAGTCAATCCTTGATCTGATTGACGCCTTAGATGCCTATATTCCTGAACCAATTCGCGAAACAGACAAACCGTTCTTGATGCCGGTTGAAGACGTCTTTTCAATTAAAGGCCGCGGTACGGTTGCGACTGGCAGAATAGAGCGTGGTGTTGTCAAGGTAAACGAAGAAATTGAGATTGTTGGAATTCGTCCCACAAAAAAGAGTGTTGTCACCGGCGTAGAGATGTTTAAGAAGCTGCTCGACCAAGGTCAAGCAGGTGACAACGTGGGCGTGCTTTTGCGCGGCATCGAGCGTACCGATATCGAGCGCGGACAAGTACTTGCCAAGCCCGGCACTGCAACACCGCACACGGAATTTGAGTCAGAAGTATATATCCTCACCAAAGACGAAGGTGGGCGACACACTCCCTTTTTCAAAGGATACAAGCCACAGTTCTACTTCCGAACGACAGATGTGACTGGTGAGGTCGAGTTGCCAGAAGGCACTGAAATGGTTGTTCCAGGTGATACGATCAGCTTTAAAGTCAAATTGATTGTTCCGATTGCGCTCGAAGATGGCTTGCGCTTTGCAATTCGTGAAGGTGGTCGAACTGTCGGTGCAGGAGTCGTAACAAAGATTATTAAGTAATCCGCCAGCTGGCGGACCCAATATTCGCACCTTAGGAAACCTAAAAGAACGTGGCAACAAAAGATAAACCAACGCAACGAATCCGAGTCCGCTTACGTGCCTATGATTATCGTATTATCGATCGTTCTGCAAAAAAAATCATCGAAAGCGCTGAGCGAACTGGGGCAAAAGTAATTGGACCAATCCCGCTTCCTTCGGAACGGAAGCTTTTTACGGTAAACCGTTCAACATTTGTGCATAAAGATGCGCGAGAGCAGTTTGAGATGCGGATCCACAAGCGTTTAATCGACATTCTAGAACCATCCGCAAAAACAATAGATTCCCTTATGAGTTTAGACCTGCCCGCCGGTGTGGATATTGAAATCAAAACCTAAGGTTTGACGAAGCACGAACGGCTTGCTATACTAAACATGTCAGGAAAACGTCCCGATTCTCCGCCAGTTGGCGGAGGGATGGTTCCGGACATATTTTAGCTCTGGAGTACATGAGTTACTTACTTGTTCAAAAAATCGGTATGACGCGCGTATTTACTAAAGCGGGACGAGAAATTCCCGTGACGGTTTTACGCGTACCTCCCAATACTGTCACGCAAGCAAAGACAAAAGAAAAAGACGGCTACGATGCAGTACAAATTGGTGGAGGCGATACAAAGAATAATTCGAAACCGCTCCAAGGCCATCTAAAGAAATCTGGTGCTAAGACTCGAGTACTCAAAGAATTCAAGACCAAAACACCGCCTGCTGTTGGAACAAAGCTTACCGCCTCTCAATTCAAAACTGGCGACCTCGTACGTGTTGGAGGTATCTCAAAGGGAAAAGGGTTCGCGGGGGTTATTAAACGACACGGCTTTCATCGAGGCCCTGAAACGCATGGTTCAGACCACCACCGCGCCCCAGGTTCAATCGGTTCTATGTTTCCGCAGCGCGTTGTCAAAGGACGCCGTCTTCCGGGCCATCTCGGGCATACGCAAATCACACTTCACAAACGCGAGGTCATCGGGGTAGAAGATACCATGAAACCGCCGATGATTTTACTCAAGGGACCGCTCCCCGGTCCACGTGGAACATGGATAACGCTTCAAAAAGAAACCTCAGAGGACCGTAATGAATAGCACCAAAGCGCACAGCGTCTTTACCCCTGTAAAACTGAGTACGAACTCGTTACCTAAAAGTGTATTTAATGTGAGTGTCAACTCTGAGCTCATAAAACAAGCAGTTGTCATGTATTGGGCGCGTCTTAAACAGAACACCGCTCATACCAAAACACGCTCCGAGGTTTCGGGTGGCGGGCGAAAACCCTGGCGCCAAAAAGGAACAGGAAGAGCACGTGCTGGTTCGATTCGCTCACCACTTTGGAAGGGCGGCGGAATTACATTCGGGCCTCGTACACATTCAGAAAATGCGCAAAAAATTTCCCCAGCGCTGCGCCGGAAGGCGCTTAGTGGCGTACTTACAGACCGTTCAAAAGACAAAAAGGTAATTGTTGTGAGCGCCCTTACATTAACCGTACCCAAAACCAAGGAGGCACTCTTGGCACTTGCGGGATTGCCAATTGATGAGGGTTCGATTCTTTTTATCGACGTTAAAGTTGACCCGATGCTCCTGAGGGCAACTCGAAACCTGCCCTACATCACCTGTCGCTGCGTCAAGGATGTAAATGCTTTAGATGTACTGATGCATAACTGGGTCGTTATCACTCAAGATGCTCTTCCTCAGCTTGAACAGCGCACCAACCCAACTCTCAAGGAAGCACAATGAACCTGAGACCTCGTTTAACAGAAAAATCATTACAGCGTGCAGGTACTGGAGTGTACACATTCGCAGTGCCACTCAAGAGCACAAAACCTGAAATTGCGCGGACGCTCAGCAAACTTTTCAATGTAACTGTTACTAAAATTACGACTTCCACGCGAAAACCAAAGGTCAGACGTTTTAAACGGATCAAGGGAGCTGTTTCTGCGGTTAAATATGCACACATTCATTTGAAAAAAGGAATGACAATTCCCGGATTCGAATTCTCGAGCGCACCTGAGGAAACTCCCCCCAAAAAAAATGAGAAGACTAAGCTGGAAGCTGTTACCAAAGACGCTGGTGCTGCCGACCAAAAGGATCAGGAGAAGTAATGGCCTTACGAAAAGTCAAACCGAATGCTGCTGGGTCACGCGCAATTACGTACTCTGATTTCGCGGAATTGACGACCAATAAGCCACTCAAAAGCCTTACTCGTGCACTCCGCACGCATTCTGGACGTGACGAATCGGGTACAATTTCAATCCGCCACCGTGGCGGTGGGGTACGCCGCCGGTTTCGAATCATCTCCACTCTTGAGCAACTCGCAGGACACACTGGGGCCGTGCAAACAATTGAGTATGACCCAAATCGTAGCGCGCGGATCGCGTTAGTCAAAGCTGAGGGTGGAAAAATGATCTACATCCTCGCGCCAGATGGGCTGCAAGTAGGACACACAATTGAATTCAACGAAAAGGCGGAGATCTCAATTGGAAACCGAATGAGTCTTCAAGCGATTCCCAGTGGAATCGAAATACACAGTGTAGAGCTCTTCCCCCAAGGAGGAGTACGAATCGCCCAATCCGCCGGGACAAGCGCGGTGATCGTCTCTAAGGAAGGTGACTACGCACACGTACGCCTCCCATCCGGTGAGATCCGAAAAATCCAGCTTCGTTCAAATGCATCTATCGGAAAAATTGGCAACATCACTCATTCAACCGTCCGAATTGGTAAAGCCGGCCGAATGCGCTGGATGGGGAAACGCCCCACTGTTCGCGGGAAAGCAATGTATCCGGCTGCTCATCCTCATGGTGGTGGTGAAGGAAATAATCCAATTGGTTTGAAGCATCCTAAAACGCCTTGGGGTAAGCCTGCGCTTGGTTTTAAGACCCGTCGACACAATCCTCTCGCAAAGTTAATCGTCCGGAAAAGGAAATAGATATGTCACGTTCACTTAAAAAAGGACCCTACATTGACGCACGATTAATGAAGAAGGTAACCGCGGGGAATGGGCCGATTAAAACTTGGGCCCGCTCAAGTGTTATTTCGCCTGAGATGATCGGAGTCCAATTCACTGTGCACAACGGTAAAATCTTTATCCCGGTAAAGGTAACGGAAGATATGGTTGGCCATCGTCTTGGTGAATTTGCTCCTACCCGTACATTTCGACGGCATGGGGGTAAAGTGGCCCGTGAACAAGAAAAGGGACAGGGGAAATAAATGCGCATTCACACTGTTGCCCGATTCCAACGAGTCGCACCACGTAAGGTTCGATTGGTGGCGACAAGCATCCGTGGACAACTTGCCCAGGACGCTTTGGACCGTCTGAGCTTCACTTCGAACCATGCGGCTGTAGTCCTCTTAAAGACTCTGAAAGCTGCTACCGCACTTGCGAAGGAGCGGGAAATGGATATCGATAAAGCACGTGTGATTGCTCGAGTGGATGAAGGGCCGGCACTCAAGCGACGCATTCTTTTTTCCCGAGGCCGCAGTGCCCCAATGATGAAGAAAATGAGCCATGTTCATATTGAGCTGAGCGACGAGAAGCAACCAAAACCAAAAGGAACACGATGGGCCAAAAAGTAAACCCAATCGCAATGCGTACACTACTGACGCGCGCGTGGCGCAGTCGGTGGTTCAGTAGTCGCAATTATACCCGTAACCTCTTACAGGATTTAGAAATCCGACGCTTCATCCGTGACCACTTCTCGACAAACGCAGGAATTGCGCTCGTTGAGATTGAACGTGGACCGGCTGATATTACCGTTATACTCTCAACCTCCAAACCCGGTTTACTGATTGGGCGCAGTGGACAGGAAATCACTGCGCTGAAAGCAAAGATTGAAGCGCATCTCTCCCGCTCAGCCGGGGAAAAAGTTAAGTGTAAAATCAATATCCTCGAGATCAAAAAACCCGACTTGCACGCGACTTTAGTTGCTCAAAACATTTCCAATCAACTTAAAAAGAGAATCGCGTATAAACGTGCGATGCGCCTTTCTTCCGAAAAGGTCATGAGCGCCGGGGCAAAAGGGGTCCGAATCCGACTATCCGGAAGACTCGGGGGAGTCGAAATCGCCCGTTCCCAAACAGTTACAATCGGGTCTTTGCCACTTTCAAATTTCCGCGCTGACATTGATTTTGCAGTCGAACATTCGCGTACAACCTATGGCGTAATTGGGGTCAAGGTCTGGATTAACCGCGGCCAATACGCTCAGGAGGCAACCAATGCTCATGCCGCGTAAATTGAAATACCGTAAAGTCTTCCGTGGTGTCTTACCCGGGAATACCTCCCGCGGATCAGACCTTGCATTTGGAAAATATGGATTAAAGGCGATTGAACGAGGACGCCTGAGCGCACGTCAAATTGAAGCAGCTCGCCGCGCAATGACTCGCTACGTCAAGCGCGGAGGAGAAATCTGGATTCGAATCTTTCCTCACACCCCTGTTACAAGCCAACCAGCAGAAACTGGTATGGGAGGCGGAAAGGGAGCACTCGACCACTTTGTAGCACGAGTGCGACCGGGACGAATATTGTTCGAAATGGATGGTGTACCTGAAGCAGTCGCTAAAGAAGCGATGCGACTTGCTGCCCACAAGCTCATGGTCAAAACAACCTTCCTCATAAAGGATAACCGATGAAAACCCGTGATGAATTAACCAAAATCAGAGAAATACCAGTTCATAAATTGGCAGATGCTGTTTTAACCACCCGTGAAGAGATCACAAGAACAGTGCACGAGATCGGGTTAGGAAAGCAGAAGAATACGAAAAAGGTACGTGCGCTGCGAAAGTCGCTCGCGCGGACTTGGACGATTCTGCGGGAGAAATCTAATGTTACAGCGTAAAAAAGGAAAAATTGTGGGTCTGATTGGGGACAAAACGATTAAAGTTGCAGTTGAACGATCAATTGCCCATCCTTTATACCGAAAGCGACGGATTGTCTCCCGCCGCTACCTTGCTCATGTTGAAGAAGGAACATTTGCACTCGGCGAGAATGTCACGATCGAAGCGACTCCCCGCCGCTCACGCCTGGTAGCTTGGAAGGTTGTCACTACCCCAAAGGAGCAGCAATGATTCAACCTCAAACTCGTCTTATTGTCGCAGACAACTCTGGCGCTAAGTCCGTAGTATGCATTCATGTTTCACGCGGCGCGCCCCGAAGCGCGGCACAGCTTGGCGATCAAATTGTTGTTACTGTTAAATCCGCTATCCCGAATGCCGGTGTAAAAGCTAAAGAAGTAGCACGCGCGGTTGTAGTCCGTCAGAAAAAGCCGTTTAAGCGACACGACGGGTCAACAATACGCTTTGACGACAATGCCGTGGTTATGATTCAACCCGATGGAACACCCCGTGGCACCCGAGTCTTTGGCCCCGTCGCCCGCGAATTACGCGAGCGCGGATATACAAAAATTCTCTCATTAGCCCCTGAGGTATGGTAGGACATATGCATTTTAAAGTTGGCGACACTGTTACAATTCGAACCGGAAAAGACCGCACGAAGGTCGGTAAAGTGGAACGAATCATTAAAGCTACCAATCGAGCAATTGTCGGGGGTCTGAATGTTGCGAAAGTCCACCTGAAACCCGGCCGCTCACATCCCCAAGGTGGGATTATCGATAAAGCGGCTTCGCTTCACGTTTCAAATCTGATGATCGTGTGCCCACGTTGCTCCCGACCCACACGAGCAAAAATAAAAACGCACACAAACGGCCGGACACGGATTTGCTCCAAGTGCAAAGAGGCGCTTAATGACTAATTTAGCTGCAAAAGAATTCACACAAAAACTAAGTGAATTAATCCCGAATCGAAACCCACATGCGCGTCCGCAGATTAAGAAGGTTGTTGTGTCTGTTGGGATTGGAAAAATGCGCGCGAATAAAAGATTCACGGACGAAGTCCAAAAAACCCTCACGCTCATTACGAGCCAAAAGCCTTTAGCCACGCGAGCTCGTAAAGCTATCGCTGGATTCAAGGTCCGTGCCGGAGATGAGGTTGGATATATGGTAACGTTACGCGGCACGCGAATGTGGGACTTTTTAAAAAAGCTTGTGGCGATCGATCTGCCTCGCATCCGTGATTTTCGCGGGTTCAAAAGGTCAAGCATTTCCGATACTGGAGCAATTACAATCGCATTCACTGAACAAACAACATTTCCCGAGATCGCCGCAGAACAAGTCCAAGAGATTCATGGGCTCTCAATCGCAATCGCAACAACTGCTGCGACACGTGAAGAGGGTGAGGCCGTAATCAAGGCCCTTGGAATTCCGTTTCGTGAACAGTAAGGAAAATCATGGCAAAACAATCTCTTATTGAAAAAGCAAAAAGAAAACCGAAATACTCAACCCGTACCATCCGCCGGTGCAACATCTGTGGAAGGGGTCGTGGGTATATGCGCATGTTCGGCATGTGTCGAATCTGTTTCCGCGAACACGCCTCCCGAGGTGAAATTCCCGGAATAACGAAAGCGAGTTGGTGAGAATTATGACAAGCGATCCAATTGGTGCAATGTTAACAACGCTTCGTAACGGCACGCTTCGCTGTGCGTCGCACGTGAATATACCCAAAAGCAAACTCAGCGCTGCGATTCTTGTAGTTTTGAAAGACGCAGGGTATATTTTTGAAATCGAAGAATTAAAACCAAAAGATAAACACGGATTACTGAAGGTAGGGCTCCTGAGTGGAACACGAAAACCAGTTTTTCGTGAGATCAAACGTCTCAGTCGACCTGGGTTACGCCGCTACGCGAAAGCAACGCAAATCCCCACACCACTCGGTGGATATGGCTTAATTGTAATTTCTACTCCAAAAGGAGTAATGACCGGAGAAACAGCACGTGCAAAGGGACTCGGTGGCGAGCTACTGTGTGAAGTCTCCTAAGGAAAGGGTATATGTCACGACTAGGAAAAATTCCAATTAAACTCCCTGAGGGCGTACGCGCTGAGCTTGCTGGCAATGAGCTGTCTGTGACCGGGCCTTTGGGGACTACGACACTTTCAATCACGGAAGTGATCGTACCAAGTATTGAGGACTCCCAAATAATTGTGAATCGGAAAGACGATACACACATGGCAAAGGCGCAACATGGTCTCTGGCAACGGCTTATCTCTAACGCGGTCGTTGGGGTTAAAGAGGGATATGTCCGACGCATTGAAATCAAGGGAGTTGGGATGAGGGCCACGCTCGAGGGTGATGCCCTTACGCTCAATCTCGGCTTTTCACATCCCGTTCGGTACACTGCACCCGCAGGTGTTACACTTAAAATGGAAAAGAACACAATTGTTATTTCCTCAATTGATAAACAGAAGGTAGGCGAGGTGGCAGCCAGTATTCGCCGACTGCGTCCCGTTGAACCATATAAAGGCAAAGGCCTCCGGTACTCGAACGAACGGGTAATCCTCAAACCTGGAAAATCGGGTAAGGGTGCCGCCGGGAAGGGAGCGTAATGGGTTCCATTCATATTAAACGTAAACGGAAAGTTCGGATGCGAGTAAAGTTGTCTCTATATCCGCGCCTCGTTGTTACGATTTCAAACCGAAGTTTTTACACGCAAATAATTGATCAAAATGGCATGGTCTTAGCCGCAGCGCTTGCACGCCCCAAAAAAGGGGAAACCGGAAAAGCGGCGGATGAGCTTGGAGACACAATTGCTAAAGCTGCCTTGGCAAAGAAAATCTCACGTGTTGTATTTGATAGAGGGGCACGCGCGTACCACGGCACTATCCAAAAAATCTGCGACGGGGCGCGTAGAGCAGGTCTGACTATATAGGAGCATTATGCAAGATGTACCCGTAACGCCAGAATTTGAAGAGCGAGTAATCGAAATTAATCGTGTTGCCCGCACCGTGAAAGGCGGAAGACGAATCCGTTTCCGAGCTGTTGTTGTAATCGGGAACCATCAGGGATCAGTCGGAATTGGAGTAGCAAAGGCAGCAGAAGTGCAAACTGCCGTAAAAAAGGCCTTTACGAAAGCAAAGCGCAGTTTATTCACAATACCGCTCCATGCGGGTACAATCCCGCACCCAACTTCGGGTTTCTTCTCGGGAGTTCAGGTAATCTTAAAACCTGCCCGTGAAGGTACGTCAGTAATCGCCGGAGGGCCAGTGCGAGCGATTGCGGAAGTCGCAGGGATTAAAAACATTATTACTAAGAGCATGGGATCTTCAAATAAATTAAATACAATTCGGGCAACCCAACAAGCATTGCTCTCATTTCGACCCGAAAAATCCCGCATACCTCATCAAAATGTTACTCCCCGCGTCAGCGTAAAAAAAGAAAGTCCAAAAAAGAAAGAAGAGAAACATGAACCTACACGAGCTACCAAAAAGACAAATAAAAAATAGGGTTCGAGTTGGCCGCGGAATAGCTGCCGGACAGGGCAAAACTGCGGGCCGAGGCACAAAAGGCCAAGGAGCTCGTTCAAAAGTTTCCGCCGGGTTTGAGGGCGGACAAACACCTCTTATCCGCAGAATTGCTAAACAGCGTGGGGCACTTTCACGTCAGCTACGGCGTGGCACAAAACCGATCGCAGTAACTATCCAAGCGCTCGTCAAAAAGTTAAAACCCACATTACTCACTCTTGAAACATTACGCCGGTCCGGCCTTGTGAAATCAAAAGTAAGTAAGGTGAAACTAATTGGTGGACCACTTCCCACTGGGTTTACTCTGGGTGAGCATATAACACTTACCAAAAAGCACTCGCCGCGAACCTAATAATGGTAGCTCGAGCGGGCCTGGGGTTGCCAACTATCCTCAAGCAAAGAGTTCGGACGAAATTCTTTTTATCAAAAGTGCCGCCGCGTTCGGTTATCAATGCCCTTTTTGAATCGGCACAATGGGCCCCATCATCCCACAACACACAACCGTGGCGTTTTGTAATCCTTCAGGATACATCTTCGCGAACAGTAGTTAATAATAATCTCAATGAAGGGAATGAATGGGCGCGGGAAGCACCAATTATGATTGCGGTTTGGTCAGACCCGGCTTTTGATGACCGTATCGGCGCTACTCAATTTTACCTTTACGATGTTGGTGCGGCTGTGATGGCATTCACACTTGCTGCGCTTGAACGCGGCCTGATCGTAAACCAAATTGCCGGATTCAAACAAAAGCCACTTTCTCGCCTGATTGGAATCAAGCGCAGTGCACGAGTGATTGTTTTACTCGCCGTTGGATATCCCAGTGGGCCGTTCTCAAAGAACAAAGCCGAACGTATAGATCTTTGGGCAATTGTCACGCAGCCCAATCAATATACGCCGCATCTCCACGTTAAACGTGTTCCCAGATTACACGGAAAGCCCGTACGAAAGTGTAAACAGAGCCCCTATTCGGGTATAATAAATTCTTAGCAATGTTCAATTTCCTGATAAAAATCTGGCGTTTACCTGATCTACGAACCAAAGCCCTCTTAACGATTGGGATTCTTATCTTGACCCGTTTTATTGCACATGTTCCTCTGCCGGGCGTTGATATTCGCCAGCTTTCTCAGTTTTTCTCCCAAAACCAACTTTTTGGATTACTCGATCTCTTCTCGGGTGGGACATTAAGTAACTTCTCAATTATGCTCATGGGCGTTGGACCCTACATTACGGCTTCGATTGTCGTACAGCTTATGGGGTACGTTGTTCCCTCATTAGAAGCGCTCCAGAAAGAAGGGGAGTTTGGCCGCAAAAAATTGACCCAATACACGCGCCTATTAACTGTCCCAATGGCAATTTTACAGGGAATAGGGACATTACTTTTGTTCCGCCAGCAAGGGATCCTACCGGAATGGGATGGGATTCAGATCGCCACAATGCTCGCTGTTACAACTGCCACAACAATGCTTTTGATGTGGCTTGGAGAGATCATCTCTGAAAACGGGGTTGGCAATGGAATCTCTATGTTAATTGCGCTTGGTATCGTTTCTGGCCTTCCGACCCAAGTACGTAACACATTAGCGGTTGTAGATACTGGAAAGATTTTCGGCTTACTTGTATTTGCTGCAATCGGCATTCTAACGGTCGCGGCAATTGTATTTATTACGCAAGGTGAACGTCAAATTCCTGTAACCTATGCCCGGCGGGTAAGGGGGCAACGAAGTTGGGCAGGTGTAAATACTCACATTCCTCTAAAGGTTAATTCCGCCGGGGTCATTCCGATCATTTTTGCCCTTTCTATGCTGATTTTCCCCACAGTGATCGCCCGCTTCTTTGCGTTAGCTAAAACAGAGTGGATCGCGAATGCTGCGAATGCACTCACCCGCATCTTGGAAAATCAGATTGTATATGGGGTCTTGTATTTCATACTTGTCTTCGCATTCACATTTTTCTATACATTTGTTGTCTTCCAGCCGCCCCAAGTCGCGGAGAACCTCCAAAAACAAGGGGGGTTTATTCCTGGCATCCGACCCGGAAACGAAACGTCATCATATCTACGCACAACACTTATTCGTATCACTACCCTGGGAGGACTATTTATTGCTCTCGTGGCTGTTTTACCGTTCATCGTACAGTCCCTTACAAAAATTCAGACATTGGTACTGGGCGGAACAAGCATTCTTATTTTAGTCTCCGTTATTATTGAGACCACCCGCAGCATCAAGGCACAGGTGGTAATGCGCACATACGATACGTTCTCCTAGGATGAAACGCGCACGACAAACATTTTCAACAGTGATTTTTTTTCTGCTGCTGGCTAGTTTTGGATATTTAGTCGTTCGTGCCGATACAACAAAGCCTGCCGCCGAAACTGACACAAACGCCATAGAATCCCCATCTAATCCAACGCAGGAGAGTCCCCAATCACCCGTGAGCACAACGCAATCTGAGAAAGCGCCGGTTGAACAAATTGTTTATGTGTTCTCGGCCCCAACCGGAGAAGTTATCGCCTACAACCTTACAAAAAAGAATTCTGAGATTCTCACCCGTGGCCCAGGGAACGGCTATGTGGATGTTGTCTATTCTAATTCAGAATTATTAGTTGTCACCCGCGCGCGAGAAAACTCGGATTTCGCGGGAGCTGTTGTTGATTTAGTCCAATTTCCTAGACAGAGTAACGCACAAGCGACAGTTCTTGCTGAATCAGTTCCTTCCACCCAGCCACCAAGTGTATCGCCGGACCGGAGCGCCTATCTAAAGGTACAATTTGATCAAACAAATGAAGGTGCGTCATTTACTCTCATGAAGAATTCATTCAGCACCGATGGGCCCTCTACGCTCGCAAAGGAAAAAGAGGGGATTCTTCTTCCCCAGTGGGCCCAAGACGGGAAAACAGTCTACTACGTTGCACCCCACGATTCCCAGTACCTACTCAAGCGAGTTTCAGCAGAGCCAGGGGATCCAGTAATAGTTGGAACGTTTACTCAACCAATCCGCGCACTGCGAGTTTCTGGCGAACGCATTCTCGTGGCCTTCAAGTTGTCGGATGTCAAAACAGGTGTTTCGGTTTTCTCCCCAACTGGGCAGCGCTTGAAAGACTATGGTGAATTTGATCGTATTCTCACCGATGCATATGAGACCCCAAATGGCCTCCTTAGTATTAGTCATGCCCAAGACGGCACACATCCCACCCTTTTCCTCAACAACTCCGCTCTCGGGTCGGGGACTTCTATTCTTGCCGCGCAATGAATATCGTCTTATTTGGCCCACAAGGAAGCGGTAAGGGAACACAGGCTCAGCTACTTGCGAAGCATTTTGACTGTCGAGTCTTTTCTACGGGAGACGTACTACGAGAATTTGCCCGCACTCACCGTGACCCCGAAATCGAACAGCTGCTTTCGATGGGAAAACTCATCCCAGACGGATTCATTTTCCGCTTAATGGAAGACTACTTTAAAAAACATCAAGCTGATGGAATAGTTTTTGATGGATTCCCCCGTGACATGCGACAATACAACGACTTCAACTTTCTTCTGAAAAAATATAATGGGGCAGAGCCATTCGCGGTGTATATTACGCTGCCCGAAAAGATATCTTTAGAACGGATCGAAAACCGTCGGATTTGTTCAAATTGCAAACGAGTAGCTACAATCACAGCCCCAACTTCGGATCAGAAATCTGAAATACTCTGTAAAAAATGTGGCGGAACCCTCGTTGTCCGTCACGACGACACCGAACAATCAATCCAAAAACGGCTTGACATCTTTCGTCGACAAACACTCCCGGTAATCGACCATTACCGAGCGCAGAATCGCTTGATATCCGTTGACGGCACCCCGTCAATTGATGAGGTAACACAATCTTTACTAACCACGGTCAATGCATTTCTAAAAAAGAAGCAGTGATGAAACTGAACGAAAAACAAATCCATACAATGCGCAGAATCGGCCCACTTTTAGGATGGGTACTCGCCCTTACCGCTCAGGCCGCAAAACCCGGTATTACCCTCGCCGCTTTGGACGCATTCGCCTACGAGCGAATCAAGCAAGCCCGTGTTAAGGCTGCATTCCTAAATTACAAAGGGTACCGTTACGCGACTTGTCTTTCGCTCAATGATGCCCTGGTACATGGAATTCCAAATAATGAACGCATTCGAACTGGTGATGTCCTTGGAATCGATATCGGAGTGAAAGACGAAGGCGTGTATGTTGACTCTGCTCACACGATAATAATTGGTGTAAGAGATGCGCAAGATTCACAACTTCTTAAGGTGACAGAATCAGCTCTCATGGCAGGGATAGCACAGGTACGCGACGGAGTTCATCTTGGTGACGTACAGGCTGCGATTGCGCAGGTGATCACAAAAGCACACCTCGGGATCGTCCGAGATCTCTGTGGACACGGAATTGGACCAGAACTCCAAATGGAACCCCGAATCCTGAACTTTGGCGAACGAGGAACCGGCCCAATCTTGAACGCTGGAATGGCATTAGCAATCGAACCGATGGTTACCCTGGGTGATTGGCACGTTGTGACTGACCCCGATGGATGGACAGTCAGAACTGCCGATGGGAAACGTGCCGCCCATTTCGAACATACGATTTTGGTTACCCAAAAAGGCTCCGAGATCTTGACGAGTCGCCCTCAAAACGCTACACTGAGTGCATACGCTCGAGTTCTCGGGCGAATGGAAGAGTTGAGGTAGAGCCCACGCATGAATAAAGATGTTATCGAAGCTCAAGGCAAAGTGCTTGAAGCACTGCCAAACGCCTTATTCAAGGTGGTGTTAGATAATGGACACGAGATTTTAGGCCATATTTCCGGTAAGATGCGTCTTAATCGTATTAAGATTCTTCCCGGCGACACGGTAACCGTCGAGTTGACTCCATATGACCTCTCAAAAGGTCGTATCAGTCGCCGCCTCAATCTCCAAAACGGAATAACAAGATGAAGGTTAGACCATCAGTTAAGAAAATGTGTCGTAACTGTAAAATCATCCGTAGAATGGGTGTCGTGCGGGTTATCTGTACGAGCCCAAAACATAAGCAACGGCAGGGATAACTATGGCAGTGAGCGAAATTATACAAGACGTACGAAGCATTCGGATTGCCGGTACGACTTTACCGATGCACAAAAGAGCTGTCGTTGGCCTGACCGCCATTTTCGGTATCGGCCCAACTCTTTCCCGCAAAGTATTACACGATGCGCGAATTAAAGAAGACATTCGACTCAAAGACCTTACGAATGAAGAGATAGAACGTATCCGAACACGAATCTCTGTCTACAAGGTTGAAGGGGATCTTAAGGTAACAATTAGCCAAAATATCAAACGACTGAAAGAAATTCATACCTACCGTGGGCTGCGCCACGCACGCAACCTTCCCGTACGAGGACAACGCACAAAAACAAATGCCCGTACGAAACGGGGTAAACGCGTTACGGTCGGATCTGGCCGTAAAAAAGCATCAGAAAAGACATAAAATGGCGCAGCAACATAAAAAGAAAAAAGTGATTGTTCCAATCCAACGCGGCCGAATTACGATTCAGTCCACATTTAATAATGTCATCATTTCAATTGCCGACCAGGTTGGTAATGTTGTTTCCTGGGCTAGTGCCGGTTCCTCGGGATTCAAGGGTGGGCGTAAAGCCACGCCCTATGCCGCACAGGTTACAATGCGAAACGCGTTGGAGCGAGCACGCGCATATACAATCGCCGGGGTTGATGTTTTCGTTTCAGGCGCTGGCTCAGGCCGCGACGCTTCAATCCGTGCACTCCAAGGCGCGAGTATCCATGTCCATTCAATTCAAGACGTAACCCCGATCCCGCATAACGGCGTACGGGCAAAGAAACCGAGGAGAGTCTAATGGATTTGCGCCGCGCAAAGACAAAAATTTCCCGTCGTCTCGGGGTGTATCTCACGGGGTCAATAAAAGCATTCCAACGACGACCGTACCGACCAGGACAGCACGGAACAAGTCGCGTACGCACGAAAGAGAGCAACTTCTCTCTTCAGCTTAAGGAAAAACAAAAAATTAAGGCGCTGTATGGGCTTCGAGAAGCACAGCTACGACGAATGTTTCAAATCGCAGCCCGCTCGAGGACGAATACCGGAGAAGCGCTGTTAAGGATCCTCGAGCAACGCGCCGATAACATACTCTATCGATCGGCCTTCACCCGCTCTCGCGCTCACGCGCGCCAGCTCATTACTCATGGCCTTGTACGCTTGAATGGGAAACGAATGAACATCCCTTCGGCCCAGCTGAAGATTGGTGATGTCCTCGAAGTAACCAAAGGTATGCGCGAATCAGAGGGCCAAGTTGAAAAATGGCTCAAAGTGAACGCCACAAAAAAAGAGGTAGCCGTGAGTGCCCTTCCCGAACGTGAACAAATGCCTACAGAAATCAACGAACAGCTTATCGTCGAGTACTATTCTCGGTGAGAAAGGAACACATGTATCAACTTCCAGAAACAGAAATTGTTAAGGTAACCAAGCAGCTCGCTTCAGAGGGAGCGGCCGAAATCGTAATTGAACCACTTTTACCTGGTTTCGGTGTCACAATTGGCAATGCTTTACGGCGAGTTTTACTCTCTTCTCTTGGAGGCGCGGCAATCACAACCGTCCGATTCGAAGGAGCGACTCATGAATTCTCGACCATCAAAGGTGTCAGGGAAGACATTGTAAACATCATTCTGAATCTTAAAGGTGCACGGCTGAAACTCGAGGGTGAGGAAGGGCTCAACCTTACCCTTTCCAAGAAAACACCCGGACCAGTTAAAGTATCAGACTTCACACCGAACTCGCGGGCCCAATTTGTCGATCGTGACTACGTTATCTGTAACCTTGAAAAAGGTGGGGTAATTAGCCTCGAAGTAACAGTAGAGCATGGTCGTGGTTATGTACCCACCGAGAAGCGTGGGGATGAAAAACAACCAATTGGGGTAATCGCGATTGACAGCATTTTTACTCCGATCCGCAAAGTCCATTACGAGGTTGAGAACACGCGCGTGGAAGGAATGACGAACTTTGATCGTTTAACACTTACACTCGAAACCGATCAAACTATTACTCCAATTAACGCCGTTAAGGCAGCGATTACCATTCTTGGGGATCATCTCGAGCACATTCAGTCCCAAATTACCGAACCAGCTGCACCGAAAAGCTCTGTCAAAAAAGTATCCTCGAAGAAAGAAAAAGTAACCGCCTCAGATAAGAAAAAAGTTAAAAAAATAGCACTTCATGCGTAAACTTTCCCGCAAACGAGGCCCCCGAAAACACTTGCTGAAGAATCTTGTTTCTTCCTTGATTCTGTATGAGGGTATAACCACAACACAAGCAAGGGCGAAAGAAGTACGCCGGGTATTCGCGCGCGTAAACTCTTTTGCCCGTACAAAAACACTATCCGGATATCGGCAGTTGCGTGCTTCACTTACTGCTCCTGCTGCAAAAAAAATGCAAGAAAACCTATCCGCGCGGATCGAAGACTCATCGGGCGCGATCCGAATTACCTCCATCGGTACACGCAGTGGAGACAATGCACCACTTTCCCGAGTAGAGTTAATTGCAAAAGAACCGGTCGTGGCGGAAAAGAAAACTGCTAAAGTGGAAACTAAACCTAAAAAGGTTGTGGGGAGTCTGAAGTGAACGAAAATATAATTAAAATCGATGTCGCAGGTAAAATCCTTGGGCGTGTAGCAACGGAAATTGCCGTTAAGTTACGTGGAAAAGACCGCCCAGACTATCTTGCTAATCGTGTTCCAACTATTAAGGTATTAGTAGCGGGAGTTCGATCGATTCATGTCACCGGTTCAAAATTAACGACAAAACTCTATTACCGCCACTCCGGCTACCCGGGGGCACTCACGTCAAAAACACTGGGAGAGCGACTTCAAAAAGAGCCCGAGAATGTCTTAAAAGATGCGGTTCGCCGAATGCTGCCGAGTAACCGCCTGAGAGCACGATATTTGAAGAATCTTCAGTTCGTACGGGAGTAAATATGACTGCTATTCACTACTATTATGGAACGGGTCGACGCAAGAGTGCTGTTGCTCGGGTACGAGTCTACATAGGCCCTGGTATTTCTAAAATCAACGAGAAAGAAGTGGAGCTTTCTCCCGTCACACAAGCGGCTTTCTCGATTATCGGAAAAGAGGGAGCATACCACTTGAGCGCCCATGTCCGAGGCGGCGGAAAAGTATCGCAATTAGAAGCGATTCGCGGCGGTAGCGCGCGCGCGCTCATCGAATTAAACCCGGAGTATCGCTCTGTCCTACGCGCCGCGGGTTTCCTTACCTCTGACTCGCGCGTTAAAGAACGGAAAAAACCTGGTCTCAAGCGAGCTCGCCGAGCGCCGCAGTGGGCTAAGCGATAGTTTTGACCACTCTGAGCGAGTGACCTATGGTGAGCATAGTTTACTTCGCCTGTCTCGAGCGAAGTCGAGAGGAGCATAATCGAGAAGCCGGACCAAATAAGTCTAATGGGTGGACCAATCCATAGTTGATAATATCTCCCGTTCTACCCGTTGTTTAACAGAGTCCGAGCTGTTACAGTAAGGGTGATGTATCAACGTGAACGCTTCTCTAGACAACTGCAAGAATCATTGCAGGCGATCATTGCTGAAAGTTTTCCCTCCCTTGGATTCATCACGATATCCGGCTTGGTTGTGAGAGCAGACAAACGAGCCGCGACCGTTTATATCAGCGTTTCCTCGCATACCCAACGCGTCTTAAGCGTTCTTAACCGATCTTCCCTTAGTATTAAGGAAAAGCTGAATTCAAAGATGGTCCTACGCTATATTCCGCAGCTTGAGTGGCGCCTTGATGAACAAAGTGCAAGAATTGACGACGCTCTGTCACGCCTGAGTCATCAATGAAAAAAATCCTTACGTCGGTGCGCTCTGCGCTTATTGGCTCGCTCATTATTTTCAGTCTGATTGTCTTTGGATTCCCACCCAACACCAACGACCGGTTATTAATGAGTAGTTTTTTCGCAAGCCTCTTTTTAGTCGCTTCTTCTGGAGCGACATTAATCGTCTATCGCATACGAGTTGCGCAATCTAACAAGGAGATGGTACTCGGGTCCGTCATGCCTTCGATTCGATCAGGTCTTTTAATTGGCGGAGGGATTACCTTTATCTTAGTTCTTAACACGTTGCAGATTTTAACTGTTTGGAATGCATTACTCGCATTAAGTATCCTATTCTTAGTTGAATTATTTTTTCGGGCTGGAAAATGACACAGTCAATTCAAACCTTACTCGACGAAATTGATCGTATCCTCACTCACGGTGTGCGTTCAGAGTACGCAACTGAACTTCTGTTAGGTAAAGAGGGTCTTTTACGTCGTGCGTATCACCAACTGAAGTCCCTTCCTCAAACGGAGCGTCGCAACCTTGGAAAAGCACTACACGAGCGTGAAGCGCGAGCGAAAAATCTCCTTGGTTCAATTCCCACCGTTATACAAAAAGATACAGAAGCCCTCTATTTTGACCCAACGTTTCCGGGCGGCGCATCACCGATTGGTCATCGTCACCCTGTTGGAATAATTATCAATGAGATCGTATCATTTTTTACAAAAATGAACTTCCAAGTAAGAGAAGGCACGGAAATTGAAACGGCTGAATATAATTTTGATTTGTTAAATATCCCCCCCGCCCATCCAGCGCGCGAAGCACACGACACGATCTGGATTAATCGTCAGAAAGGGACACTCTTGCGCACGCATACCTCCCCGATGCAAATCCGCGTCATGGCAAAGTCTAAACCACCACTGCGCGTGATTGTTCCTGGGCGCGTGTATCGATACGAGGCAGAAGACGCGACCCATGCAAGCGTGTTCCACCAAGTTGAGGGGTTTGTAGTACAACAAGGGACAACGGTGGCGAATTTAAAGTGGACCCTCCACGCGGCACTTGAATCAATATTTGGTCGTGATATTGAATTACGGTTCCGGCCGAGTTATTTCCCGTTCACACAGCCGTCACTTGAGATTGACCTAGCCTGTATTCACTGCGAGGGAAAAGGGTGCACAATCTGTAAACAAACTGGTTGGCTTGAGATTCTTGGAGCAGGAATGATTCACCCTCAAGTCTTAAAAAACGTCGGTTATAATCCCGCGCGTGTCTCAGGATTCGCATTTGGAGTTGGTATAGAGCGACTCGCAATGATCAAGTACAAAATCACCGACATCCGTTCTTTTCTCACGCCGGACCGCTTTGTAATAGACCAATTTCCCGGGGTACTCCAATGAGAATCCCCCTCGCGCTCGTTAACCACTTCTTAACCCCCACACTTTCTGGTGCGCAGGCAGCCCAATTTCTTACGAAACGTGGCATCGAAACTGAATATCTTGCCCAGCGGCTTGATGGAATCGTGGTTGGAGAAATCATCTCTATCCGGGAACACCCGAATGCCGAGCGGTTACGCCTTGCATTAATTGATTACGGTTCAACCACCCCGCTGCAAATAGTCTGCGGGGCGGATAATATCGCCGTTGGCCAAAAGGTTCCGCTCGCTCTTGTCGGCGCCCGCCTGAGCGCGCTTACCGTAACTGCTAAAAAGATCAGGGGTGTCGAGTCTAAAGGGATGCTACTTTCGCAAAAGGAAATTGGCATCGGGAATGAGAGTACCGGAATCTATATTCTTTCGCCAGACGAAAAAACCGGCACCCCATTTGAGATTACGCGCATGTTAGAAATCGATACAAAAAGTCCCCGGCACGACATCTTAGGGGCATATGGCTTAGCGCGAGAAATAAGCATTAAGGCGCCTGTGCGCCTAGCACTACTCACTAACCCACTAAAAAAAAGGATTCCGATCGGATTTCCGATTATGCGCGGAAATGCATCGCGACTTGACGTCCTCTTAGTTAAGATAAACGACATTATTATTCCCCATGAAATATCTCAACTCATTGAGTACACAGGACTTAACAGAGTACACCCGATTGTGGATATTCTTAATCTGAGCATGCTTGCAACAGGACAAAGTGCCCACGCCTATGATGCAGACCTAATTTCTGGATTATCGATTAGCTCAGCGGCAAAAAAACAGTCGTTTGAGGCTCTCGACGGAGGGCAATACCAGATTCAAAAAGGAGATTTAGTTGTCAGGAGTGGTCACGAAGTACTCTCACTCGCAGGGATCATCGGCGCTCGGCAATCAGCAGTTACATTCAATACAAAACGAGTAGCGATTGAACTTGCTACATTTGCACCCGGTCCAATTGCTCGCACTTCAATCAGATTAAATCTTCAGACTGCAAGTAGCCTTCGTTTTAGACGGGGTGCAGACACGGCCAATGTTGATCGCGCGTTGGGCTATTTGATACCACTACTGAATAATATTGGGGTACGTATTGAGGGGTACGAAACAACAAGCTCGACGGTGAGGAAAAAAACGGTTCCCTTCCATCCAGAGACGATTAACGCCCTGCTGGGAACGCACATTTCTGAATTAAAAATGCGAACTGCTCTTAAAAAAATTGGCTGCGAAGTCGGCAATGCCAGTGTTAACCCACCAAGCTATCGGAATGACATTGAACATAATTCGAATCTAGCAGAAGAAGTCGCACGCGATATCGGGTATGAGAAGATCCCAGAAATCCCCCTTACAATCGAAGCTGCTTCCCCACAACAAAATAGCCTCTATGGCAAAGGCGAATATATTCGTTCTCTTGCAGTTGCCAACGGTTTTTCGGAAATTATGACCACTAGTTTTGTGAAGACCGGTGCCGTAATGCCCGAAAATGTCCCAACAGGAAAACGGGCACTACGCTCTGATTTCGCCGAAAGTCACCTAAAAGCGATGGGCACCTTGCTGCAATCGATTGATAACCCAATGATCTTTGAAATAGGCACAATTTTCAAAAAAGACTCAGAGCACCCCACTGTGATGCTCACCACAACAGCCCAAAAAATGCCTATCCTTCAACAGTTACGAACACAGCTCTGTGGT
>JAGVHQ010000061.1 GCA_020056565.1 Candidatus Berkelbacteria bacterium | reverse complement strand
TTCTGGAACTTAGCCGTAATTCGTTAATGAACTTGGAGATCCCCCTGCCGCCGATTGAGAAGCAAAAGAGAATTGTGGCGAAGCTGGAAAAATTGCTCGGCAAAGTAAAAGAGGCCAAGCGTCTCCGCGCCAAAGCCCAAGCCGCTACCGCCAGCCTCCTCCCCGCCACCCTCCACAAAATCTTTTCCGAGGGAAGCGATAGGGGTTGGCAAGTAAAGCCCTTTTCAGAAGTAGTAAAGATTGAGGCCCAGAAAAATACAAAAGTTTTGCCATATGTGGGTATGGAAGATATAGAAAGTGGAACTGGGAGATTTACCGGAAGCAAAAGTGCTAAAAGAGTCAAAAGTAATACTTCATGGTTCAATACTAAACATATTCTCTACGGAAAATTACGACCTTATCTTAATAAATTTCTAATGCCAGATTTTGAAGGTCATTGCTCGACCGAGCTTTTACCACTACTGCCAGACCCCAGATATTTATCACGTGGATGGCTCGCAACCTGGTTACGTCAAAATAATATAGTTGAGAAAATAAATGCTACTGGCGCTGGCTCTAGAATGCCACGTGCTAACATGAAATTAGTCGCTAAGTTCTTAATTCCACTTCCGTCTCTTGCCGAGCAAAGAAAGATTGTCGCCCACCTCGACCAATTAAGTGAAAAAATCCACCAGCTTCAGGAATACCAAAAACAAACCGCCGCCGACCTCGACGCGCTTGAAAAATCCATCCTCCACCAAGCATTTTCAGGGGGGTTATAATGCAGTTTAACGGTGGTTGGAGGTATCCCAGTACTTTCATCCTACTAACTCTGATTCTCATTTCTACAATTACAGCACTTATTTTTCAATACTTTTTAAGTATTACTGCTGTTGAACTTCTTACCTTACTAACATCATTACTTGGCATCTCACTCACCATTGGAGCCATTAGCCCGGTTGGTTGGAAACCAAGAAACAAACTGGAGGGGTTTCTTCCGTGGCTATCCAGTCAAGCAAATCATGGTGTTCCTGTGTGTATCGATTTACGATTACTCTTCCTGGGCGCTATTTCGTCAATGATAGCGGTTGTTATAGGATATTTTCGGTGAGCCGTAAACTTTCTGGCGATCAAGGGGAAATCGAAGTTTGCAGACTTGTACCATGTCCTAATTGCGGAAAAAAAATGATGACACTACCTCCGAATTATCCACTGTATGACATACAGTGCACAGGCTGCTCGTTCCGTGCACAAGTAAAAACAAATTTATCAAAACCTAAGAAGGAAATCTTTGGTGCCGGATGGAATATTATTAACCACGTTTTAAAATCTGGTTTTCAAATGCCGGCCTTAATAGCTAACTTTAAGTGGCTGGAGCTGGGCGGAGAGAAACAAGAAATACGTTTTTTCCCGTTTATCCCGAAAAGTCATTTGAAACCTAGGGTGGTAAAATTCTCTTCAGGGCGTAAGGATCACAAAATGTTTAATTATATCGAGCTTGACAAACTCCCATTTTTTGTTTTGTTCAAATCTTAATGAGAACTATCCAAGATCACTATATTTCAAGACTCTATACGTGGACTGTTCGAGACCTCGAACTTATTTACGACCGATGTTTCAAATATAATCACGCTAACTCCTTAGAAGAAGGCCCGACAAGTTCTTTTGCTATTCTTCTGGCAGCATTATTTGATATTTGGGGATCTATAATGAGGGATAAATTTGGGACTAATGGACAGACAAACAATAATGTTAAACATGTGCTTAGAAAATTACACGCCAAAGATAATAACGGATATAAGATCATAATTGACAGTAAGCTTCACCCTGACATTGTTAAACTTTTTAGACATAATTTAGTCCACAACTTTGGCAAGAGCCCGGAAGGACCTGAATTTTTACTTAATATTGATACCAAGGGTAATGCAATAGACCAGCAGGAAAGTAATCAGCGCTGGCATATCAATTGTAAAAAATTGAAAGAAGATTTTCTGAATCTTTTGCGACTTGAATTACCAAATATGCTTAAATGAAACTCTTTGCCCGCGTGAAGGCAAACGCGGCGGTGATTGAACTGCTCGCCGAACATCTCAAACTATCCAAAAATGCGCTCACCATCAACCGCGGCCGGGCCACGAAGGAGACTTAGTTATTAAAAAATTCCTTTAAAGCTGACGAGGAGCCGGAGTTAAGGGCTACTTGCCCTTACGTCCTTTATCGTTCGTCGCTCTCTGAGAGAGAGCGCTCGCCGCAGCAGACTTTTCTGCATTGGTTGACGTCGGGTCGCTCAGCACTTTCGCTGCCTCAGAGGCAGCTTTAGCGCCTGTTTTCCGGTGTGACATCCTACTCACCTCCTCTCTGGCGGGGAAGTCAATCTGCGAGAGCCTCCCCACGGATGAACACGTTAGACCTGTGCATCCGAGGAGAGCCTGAGATAACTTAACCCGCTCGGGATGGAGGCAGGGACTTCCCCGCCAGCTTTAAAAGAACCTTATGCGCGTAATATACACCTCGATGTGAGATTAATCTACATACACAATGAAGAGTGTCAGGGGACGGTTCTGGTCCTCCGCCAGAGGCGGATTCCACCTCTCGACTTCTCGACTATGTTCGAGGTAATCTTCGCTCACCACAGGTGGATTTAACCTCTCGACCATGCTCGAGACAAGCCTCTTGACTTCTTAACTATCTCCTCTACTTCTACCCTACATTTTAGGTATTTAAGACCGCGTTATTAATTATTAATAACTTCTATATCACCGTCTTGACAACCGTTATTAACTTTTAATAACATTGTTAAAGGAAGTAGGAAAAGATGGCAGTTGTCAGTTTTTCGATAACAGCAGAACAGAATCAAAAAATATCTAGACTCGCCAAGCAATTAAAACGCACTAAAAGCCAATTAGCGCGAGAAGCGTTTGATCGTTATGAGGGCGAGTTAGTATGGGCGGAGATTCGCAAGGAAGGCGGAAAAATCGCCAAGCGTTTAGGTATTGAAACCGACGATGATGTTGAACGGCTCTTCGGACGAAAAGCTTCGCGTCGTCATTGACACAAGCGTCTACGTCGCCGCGGCGTTGACTACAGGCTTAGCCGAAGAGGTGGTATTAGCGGGAGATCGGGGGATTTTCGTTTCATTTACCTCAGAAGAAATACTAGCCGAACTAGAAAAAACACTACGCCGACTCAAGATCTCTAAAGACAAAATTGAGCTAGTTATCGGACGAACAAGGTATATAACGCAAGTTGTCACGCCGGAAAAAACGACTTTGACTAAACTTCGGTCGAGCCTGCGCGATCCAAACGATGCGATTATCATTGCCTGCGCCGCTGCAGCCGATGCTAACATAATAATCTCCTTAGATAAGGACCTGCTTGATTTAAAAACGTACGGACCAGTCGCGATCCTCCATCCAAGAACATTCCGTTGGATTATTCCGGAAAAATAATGCCCGCGCTTTCCCATTGGGATATCGAGCTACGTACCGAATGTTAGAGATAGAGATAGTAGAGATAGGGGACGGTTCTCGAATGACCTGGAAATTTGTTGTAGTAGGTCAAAATCCCCGATAGTTACTTTGAATTCGTTATTGGGTTATTAGAACCTATCTCATAACTATTTCTGATAACTGCATCCGGTCTGTTTTGGCTGCAAAAAGCTCATCGCTCGTTAAGGTAGTGTTAACTATCTCTCCTCACGCTTCGCTTTTCTCGCTCAAAACATCCTCCGATTCGCTTCAAGAAACAGTTATGAGGTAGGTTCTGTGAGTGCTGCGTCGATTGCGGCTTTCAATGCGGTAATGTCAGCGCCTTCGATTCGTTGCTCACCGACAAAAAACGTTGGGGTTGCGCCCACGCCTGCATCCAGCCCGGCTGCTAAGTTCTGCTCAACAAGCGCAGCGTAGGTGGAACCGGTGAGTTCTTGATTGAATCGCGCGATATCTAGCCCGAGTTCCTCGGCATACCGTGTCAGGTCGGATTCGGTTAGGTTCTGCTGATTCTCATAGAGTTTGTCGTGCATTTCCCAAAACTTACCTTGAGCGCCGGCTGCTTCTACGGCTTCGGCCGCCTTTTTGGCAAACTGGTGCTGACGCAGGGGGAAATGTCGGTAGACAAATGTTACTCGGTCACCGTACTCTTCGGAAAGCGCTTTCACCCCCGGGTAGGCGGCGGCACAGGCCGGACATTGAAAATCGCCATACTCAACCACGCGCACACTTGCATCTTGCTTGCCGCGTTGATGATCGCTTGCGCCTGCCACGGCAGGATTAGCCGGCCCAACGCTTACGGGTTTGCGCACACATCCGGCAAGGGCGACAGCTAAAACAAGCGCCGCCCCCACCAAAATGGCCGTGCCCAGTGTACGCTTCATACTCGGTTACTGACTCGTTGCCTTTGCAGTTGCAGAAGCAGTCGGTGTCTTGGTCTTGGCTTCTGGAGTCTTAGTTTTTGCTTCGGGTGTTTTGGTCTTTATTTCCTGCGAATTCTTGCGCGCTTTAATCCCCATCAGATCCAGAGCTTCTTTGAGCGACTGGATGGCCGAGTGCAGCTCGGTTTTTGCGGATTTTAAGATAGTTTGAATCGCGGCAAGGTCTGTAACCTTTTGCGAGCTGTCAAGCGCGGCTGTCAGTTGCGTTTTCGCGCTGGCAAGCGATTCCTGGGCTGCATCTACCGAGTTTTGGGCGCTGGCAAGCAATGTTTCTGCTTCGGCAGTACTCACTCCACTCGTCTTGCTCTTCGCAAGTATCTTTTGGGCTTCCCCGATCACGCCCTCAATGCGCGTTGCCGTATTGGTAAGCTCGCCCAACCACTGCCACATCCGCAAACTTGGGGCAATCAAGCTTAAAATATTCTTTTCTTCAACGATTCTCTTTTGCAATGCGCGGGCTTGCTCAAGGGTCGTGACTGCTTCTATTTCTTTTTCGAAAGCCCCGAGTGAGCTGATTTCGGCGTCAACTCTGGCCTCGATCTCGGCTAAATCGGCTGCGCTGAGGCGTCCGCTTGATTTGAGTGCCTCGCGCATGTGCTCGAGCCGCTTCATCCGCTGTTCCAGGAGCTTTTTCAAGAGCTCTTTTGCTTTAGAAACTTTTTCCGATGCTTTTGCGCTGCGCAGCTCCTTGGCGGCCTCATCAACACTTTTATCAAGCTTATTTCGGTCAAGTACAATTTTTACTTTGCCCCGCTCGGAATCCTTGCTTTTCGAGCGGATTTTAATGCTATCGTCATCCGCATCATCGTCTTCAACCCCATCTTCGTCCTCATCTTCAACTTCATCCTCATCCTCGTCTTCATCGTCGTCCACCGTGCGCGTAACCGTCACAGTTGCAGTCCGATCCCGCTCACGACCACTACCGGAATTTCCGCCTCCATCTTCCGCTCGCACCATTCCCAAAGGCGAACTGGAGAAGATAATCGCAAGTAGAATAAATAAAATTCGATTCACATTCCTCCTAGAAACTGACTGATTGGTCTTTCAGGCCCATATCCGCGTTTAACTCACTTTCAAGCTCATCAATTTGGGAAAAATCACCCTCAACTTCGGAGAGTGTTGTCGCAGGGTCGCTGGTCGGGGATTGCTGGGCAGTGGGAGTTGTACTACTGGTTTGGGTTTTGGATGGCGGGGTTTGAGTGCCGATCGTAAAGTACCAAAACGCTCCACCAGCCACCAGCAGCCCGAGAATCACGAGCAATACAACGAGCGCGATTCCTCCGGGTTGCTGAAAATCAGAACTCGGATGAATAGGTGTGTTATCCATTATTGTCCCTCCTTGGGTTGAGTGAAGCCAAAGCAGCTCTGACGCGCGCCCCAACTCCATGTTTTTGTGTCTTAGTCGGATCGTGGCGTGAAAGCCACCGTTTTAATTGTCTCACAAATCGGTTCTCGGCGAAATCAATCGCTCTCTCAAACGAGTCACTCTTCTCCTCGATTCGAATTGTATGCCCCCCGGGCAAAGCAAGCGTCAAGGT
Source organism: Candidatus Berkelbacteria bacterium (assembly GCA_020056565.1). Classification (GTDB taxonomy): domain Bacteria; phylum Patescibacteriota; class UBA1384; order JAGVHQ01; family JAGVHQ01; genus JAGVHQ01. The sequence continues at coordinate 6,175 of JAGVHQ010000061.1, read as the reverse complement.
TACTTGGCGATCGCGGTCAATTGTTTTGCGGGGGCCAGAGCGATCTTCCAGAGCAACGTGCAGGGTAAGAGCGTCGCGGTTAACTAAAAGGCGGGTAATTTTTGCAAGGCACCGGAGTGCGTACTGCTCTAACGCTGGGTCTACCTCGGTATGCAAAAATTTACACTCAATTGTCATTTCGGTTTGATTTCACTAAACCCAACGTAATCCGCGAGTGCTTTCGGTATTCGGATCGAGCCGTCTTTTTGCTGGTGATTCTCCAAAAGCGCAACAAGGACGCGCCCGATTGCAAACGCCGTGCCGTTTAAGGTGTGGGCATACTCAGTTTTACCCGATTTTGTGCGGTAACGAATCCCGAAATTACGGGCCTGGAAGTCAGTGCAGTTGCTGGTAGAGTGCGTTTCGCGGTAACGCTTTTGCGAAGGAAGCCAGGTTTCAATGTCATATTTTTTGGCTTGCGGAGCGGCAAGCTCCCCAAGGCACATCAGCATCACACGGTAGGGTAGTTCAAGGAGTTGGGTTAACTTTTCTTCCATGCTCAAGAGCATTTCGTGCTCGTTATTCGATTGCTCGGGAGTACAAAATGAAAACATTTCCACTTTGTCGAACTGGTGTTGGCGCAAGATTCCGTGCACGTCTTTCCCATAACTACCGGCCTCACGTCGGAAACAGGTTGAAAACCCAACGAATCGGTAAGGTAATTGAGCTTCTAGGAGAATCTCATCTTGAAAATACGGGAGGATCGACTGCTCGGACGTACCTACTAAGAATGAATCGTCGTTTTTTAAGGCAAACGCGTCGGTTTCAGACACCGCTTCTTCGTAGCCGGTCTTTTGGGCAATTTCTTTGCGAATCATGACTGGCGGAACGATCGGGTGAAACCCCTCTTTGCCAAGCACATCAAACGCGAGCCGGACAAGACCGAACTCCAGCAATACGGCTTGATTTTTAAGATAGCTGAAGCGCGAACCACTCACTCGAGAGGCGCGGTGCACATCAATCAGGTCAAGGTCCCCTCCGAGTTCAATGTGATCTTTAGGTTTGAACGAAAACTCGGGAATTGCGCCCCAGGTTCGCTGTTCAATGTTGCCGCTTTCGTCTTTGCCGTCGGGAACTTCGGGGGCGGGGATATTGGGGATACGCGCGAGCACTTTTTCAAACGCAATCGTTTCTTTATTACGCTCTGCCTCTGCCTTTTCGATCTGGACCTTAACCTTTTTGCCCGCTACGATATCTTTTTTTTGCGCGGCAACATTGCGCTCGGCATATAAGCGTTCCAGCTTCACTGTGTGAGAACGTACGGTTTCATACTGCCCCTTTAACTCAACCAGCAGGGGAGCAGGAACCCCGCGGCGCTTGAGGGCCGCCAGCGAATCTTTGTTTTCAATTACGCGCTTCGGATTAATCATTTTTTTTAGATTTAAGGGCGGGGAATAAAATCACGTCACGGATCGAGGGAGAATCGGTAAAAAGCATCACTAAACGATCCACGCCCACGCCCACGCCCGAAGTGGGGGGCATCCCGTAGGTCATCGCTTCGATAAAATCCTCATCCGTAGGGTGGGCTTCCAAGTCGCCTTCTTTACGCAGTTGAGCTTGCTCTTTGAAATGCGCTTTAAGTTCGTCAGGGTCATTCAGCTCGGAATAGACGTTCATTAACTCCAACCCGCCGATAAACACCTCGAACCGCTCCACCCGATTGGGCTTAGTTGACGACCGTTTCGCAAGTGGCGAACCCTCCAGCGGAAAATCATGAACGATTGTGGGCTGGATCCATTCTTTCTCGCGCGCTTCGAATTCCGCTTCTGTACCCGGGTGTTCTACTTTAGCCCAGATGCTCAAATCAATCGTGTGTCCTTGATAGGTAAAGCTTAGTTTCCCAAGCACGTCTTTGGCAATCGCACGTAGCATCTCCTCGACTAACTCCATATTGTCTTTGTAGTCGGCATAGGCGCGCATTGTTTCCATAAACGTAAATTCTGGGTTGTGGGTTGTGGAGATACCTTCGTTGCGAAAGTCGCGCCCGATCTCGTATACCTTGTCAAATCCGCCCACAATCAAACGTTTCAAATACAGCTCGTTTGAAATGCGCAAATATAAGTCTTGTTTGAGTTCGTTGTGATGCGTGGTAAATGGACGAGCAAGCGTTCCCCCATAGATGGGCTGCAGAATCGGAGTCTCCACTTCCAAATAACCATGAAAATCCAGAAAACGACGCATTGAGGAAATGATTTTGCTTCGGAGCTCAAAAGTATGCCGGGTTTCCGGGTTAGTCATGAGGTCAAGGTAGCGACGGCGGTGGCGTTCCTCATGGTCTTTAAGCCCCGCGCGCTTTTCAGGAAGGGGGTGGAGTGTTTTGGTGAGTAACGTTACCACCTTCGCTTGGACGGTTTTTTGCTTCGTCGAGGTTTCAAAAAGCGTGCCCTGTGCCTCGATGAAATCCCCGATATCAAACAGCTCAAGGGTTTCAAACGCTTTACCTAGTTCGTCTTTTTTGAATAAAACCTGAATTCGGCCCGAGCCGTCTTCAAGGTCTGCAAAAGCCGAGCCGCCATGTGAGCGCCAGCCCCGAATCCGCCCCGCAACCGTCACTTCTTTCCCCAACGGTTCCTTGAGCGCATGTTTTGCAGAGTGGGTGCGCGCGCTCTTTGAGGGAAATGGATTAATTCCCTGTTTTTGAAGCGCCTCTAATTTTTTTCTGCGGGCGGCAACTAATTCACTCATATCACCAAAACTATACCTTAAGCACGCGTAGTTGACCAGTAAACTTCCTCTTTATGAGCAGCAACATACGCTTTGAGGAAACTCACGCAGGCCGAGCGGGCACGGTTCCCCGATTTATCGGGGAGAGCGAGGCCGAGTGCGTAGCGACGAGAAGCTCGCTGGGATTCGAGAGAGCGGTTCCGAAAAGTGTATGTTGCTGCTTTTTAGCGAACAGCTTTAATAGTATACGAAAGCGTTTCGTCGGGCGTTTCGACTTTAATCGTTACGCTGGCTTTGGCACCGATGAGTGCCTGCCCAAGAGGTGACTCCGCCGAGATTTTGCCGTTGGTAGGGTCAGATTCGTTCGCACCCACAATTTCGTACGTCAATTTTTGACCATCTACTACGAGGTCCACCACTGAACCGATTTCGATCTCGGTACTCCCTTTTTGATGATGGGTAATCACCGCGGCCTTCAGCATTGCCTCGAGCTCTTGAATCCGGCCTTCCACGAACGACTGTTCGTTTTTAGCATCCTCATATTCGGAGTTCTCAGAGAGGTCGCCATATTCTTTGGCATGCTGAATCCGCTCGATTACACCCGGGCGGCGATTAGTTCTGAGATCTTCTAATTCGTGTTGTAACTTTTCTAAACCTGTCTGCGTTAATACAACCTGTGACATTCAAATACTCCTGTGAAATCTTAACTTCAGTAACTACCAGTTTACCCTCTTTAGCATATCCAGTCAATACCCCTTACCACCCTTTGCATTTGACGGGTCAATTTTCAGTTCTCAATTTTACAATTTTCAATCAATGCTCAATGCAGTAATTTTCAAACATTGAAACATTGGAAATTTAATGAAAATTAGAAATTGTAAATTGAAAATTTGCCAGCGAAAGATGCAATCCGCTGATCAGGCGAAGTGCCCTACGTAAAAGTTCGACTTCATCAATAATATCCAACGAGCGCGATAAGTTCAAGAGTTTAAGAGTGCACTCTTAGGGATGCTCCGAGCGCCACCACGCCTCAAGCATTGCCCGTGCGACAGGCGCGGCGGCGGCGTGCCCTTCACCTCCATCTTCAACAATGACAATCACGACAATCTCAGGATTTTCATACGGCGCAAAACCGACAAACCATGCGTGCGTTTTTTCCTGATTTCCGTGTTGGGCTGTTCCGGTTTTACCCGCAACGGAAAACTGTACGCCATCAAACGCGGCTCGCCCCGAACCCTCGGTAATCGTCTGGCGCATCCCTTCCCGAATCACTTTCAACCATTGCTCATCCGCAACATTTTTTTCAATCACATCTGGCGCGATCTGACGCTCAACACTTCCATCTTCGCGCAAGACCGCGTCCGCGAGGCGGGGAGCGTAGCGTGTCCCGCCGTTGGCAATCGAGCCGATTGCGGTTGCCATTTGAACCGGGGTGGTTAAAAAATCTCCTTGACCGATCGAAAGGTTATATGTGTCCCCGATATACCAGCGTTCGCCTTTCGTACGCTTTTTCCAATCTGGCGTCGGGACAAATCCGGTTTGCTCGGAGGGCAAGTCAATCTTCGTCGCTTCCCCAAACCCGAATTTCGAAAGCCAACTTGTGAGACGTTGCGGGCCCAGCCCTTGGTATTTGTCCCACCCTCCGCCCACGGTAAAGGCAAATATGTTATTCGATTCCGCAATCGCCCGACGCACATCAGTCAGACCGTGGTCTTTCCAGTCCGGAAAGACCCACTCCCCAATCCGAATCTCGCTCGGGGTATCAAAGGCAGTTTGGGGGGTGATCACCTTTTCGGAAAGGCCGGCAGTGAACACGAACGGCTTAATCGTAGAACCGCTTTCGTACTGCCCGGACGTCGCTCGATTAAGGAGCGGCTCACTTGGGTCATTCAGTAATGCTTGGTACTCCTCGGAGCTTAAACCGCCCGCAAACGAATTAGGGTCGTAACTCGGGAACGAAACGAGCGCCCGCACAGCGCCGCTGCGCGGATCAAGCGCCACAGCGGCCCCCGCCTTGGAACCGGTGGTCTTAAGCATCTCTGACAACGCGGTAGATGCTGCTTTCTGCACCTCCAGATCAAGGTGAAGGCGCAGCGCATTGCCCAGCCGTGCCGGGATTGTTGCGAGTTGGCGCTGCACCTTTCCGCGAGAATCAACCTCTACCTGTTCGCGCCCTGCCACCCCCTTCAGCTCTTGCTCGTATTCTTTTTCCAACCCGGTCTTACCAATAAACGCGGTAAAAGCATATTCATCGTTATACTTTGCAAGTTCCTCTTTTGTAACCTTACCGGTATACCCGAGCGCAGTTCCAAAACCAGGTAAAGGTTCGTATAAACGACGAGGGTTCTTGGCCAAACGCACACCGGGCCATTCCCGAATCTTTGTTTCAATCATGAGTGCCGCATCGCGGGGAACATCGGTTGAGAGTGTAATCACGCCCGCGTTTGTAACGCGTTCCGCCTCCAAGCTCGTGCGCACGTCGGGGGGAAGCGGAAAGTATTGATTAAGCTCTGCCAGAAGGCGCCGACGGTCACCTGCTAAGCGCGGCAGATCGGTCGGAAAAATTTCTAATACAAACGAAGAGACGTTGCGCACTAAAGGCGCCGCGCGCCGATCAGTAATCGCGCCGCGGGGAGCCGGAATTTCAATCGCGCGGATCCGGTTGCCTTCCGCAAGAACGCGATTGCGGGCATTTTCAGCCACCTGCAGGTGGACGAGCTTCCCCACCAAAAGCATCAACCCGATCCCAAAGATCAACCCCAGAAGAGGAAACTCTCGCGAGCGAGGTTCTTCTTCAAGTACGTTCTTTGCCACGTCGGCCTCGATTGCTTCGTATTCATTCGTACTCCCCAGTGTTCCGAGTGCTTTCCCCGGTTCAAAAATATTTTTTAATTGCTTCATATCGCTATCCGCTCTTCTTTTATGAACCGGCGGGCAACTACGAGTAAGACGGCCGTCAAGATAGCTGTGTATAAGGCCTCAATCAGACCCGCGGTAAGCGCGCGCGCCTTAACCATCCAGACAATATCGACAACCAGTGTACCGATCCCGGCCCCGAAGAATGCAATCAGTGGCGAGGGTTCGATTCGACTCGCAATTAGAGCGAGTGCGCCATAGAGCGTTAACGCCCCTGCCGTAAAAAACCCCGGGGATGAAGGGGCAAGCAAATCGATAAATAATCCATGCGCGACTAAAAACCAGAAGCTGGCGGAACGTCTCCGATATGTAAAGAGTGTCACCCCCACCGCAATTCCGAGGTTAGGAATCCCACCTAAAAATTCGGCGTGCGCCATAACGCTCACTTGGAAGATTGCAACGCCCAGAGCCGCAAGGATGATAAGAACGCGCATCTTAAGAGTGCAGGATTCGAACCAAAGCCAGTTGAGCGCAGCGTTTGGAGGTTAGATTCAAGGCGCGAGGAGTAAAGCGTACCCTGGGGTACGGAAGCGACGAGCAACGCCGAAGATGACCT
>JAGVHQ010000048.1 GCA_020056565.1 Candidatus Berkelbacteria bacterium | reverse complement strand
TTCTGACTGGATCGCCAAGAAGCTCGAGTAATATTTATTCCAATTTTGGTTCTGTGTCCAAGAACGCCTGTGGGCGCTTTTTGTAATGAAAACGCTATCCACAGTTCCTCTATTGACGGGCGTCCAGGTGGTGTCTATGATCATAGTAGTGTGGAATTGTGGAAAAAGGTGGGGATAAATGGGGAATCCTGTGGATAATCTACGGGGGACTACCCTGACACGGATCCAAAGAGGAAATCATCTATGTTTATTGGAGAATATCAGCACTCGGTGGACGAAAAAGGACGAATCGCAGTCCCGGCTCGTTTCCGCGCCCAGCTCTCTGAGGGAGCAGTGGTGACGCGCGGCCTCGATAATTCGCTCGTGCTGTACCCCTTATCCGACTGGAAAGATCTCGCCACGCGCTTATCTGCCTTACCGCTTTCACGCAAAAGCGCCCGGGCATTTGCACGCCTGATGCTTGCTGGGGCAATGGAAGTGGTTCCCGATAAACAAGGCCGGGTAATTTTGCCCGGCTATTTACGTAAATATGCCGGGATTAAAACGCAAGCAGTCGTGACTGGCCTCTATAACCGCGTTGAAATTTGGGACGAGGCCACGTGGGGGCAGTACCGCACCCAATCCGAAACCGACTCAACGGCTTTGGCCGAAGAGCTGGGCGAGTTCGGGGTGTGATTTTTACAACAGGAGTTTTTGGCATGCGCTCCGTAAGGAGACTCAGTAGATCTGAGGAGGGGCCCTCAAGACGTCTTACCGGCATCATGAGGGATGAAACATCCTTACGGAGCGTCTGCCAGAAAATTCCGCGAGAAAGCGGTTGCTGGTAGTACATCATGACAGCACCTTCCAATTTAGGGCATGAACCAGTTTTGGTTTCGGAAATTATGGAGCATTTCGGGGATCTTACCGGAAAGGTTGTGTTAGACGCCACATTCGGTTTGGGCGGACATACTCGTGTATTCGCCAAGAGTGTCGGAGTAAATGGGCGTGTGATTGCGCTCGAAGCCGATCCGGAATCGATTGCGCACGCAAAAGCACAGCATGAATTCCCTGAAAATGTAATGATCCTCAACGGTAACTTTCAGGATCTTTCCCAGATTCTGTCATCCCATGGCATCAAATCCGTTGACCGAATTCTGATGGACCTAGGGATTTCAAGCTGGCAGCTGGAACACTCGGGCAGGGGATTTAGTTTCAACGACCCCGAGGTGCTCGATATGCGAGTGGATCCCAATCTGCCCCATCCGGCCTGGTGGTATGCCAAAACGCTGGGGGAGAAAAACCTGCGACGCGCCCTTGAGCGCGTTGGGGAACGGTATGCCCCCCGGATTAGCAGCGCGGTGAGTGGTTTCGTACGCGGCCCGGTGAGCGCCCAGGCGCTTGCAGGCGAGGTTGGCCGCGTTGCCCCGCAGCGAGGCAAGTTGCATCCGGCTACCAAACTGTTTCTTGCCTTGCGCCTCCTCACCAACAACGAAGAACCAAATCTTGAAACAGCATTGGAAGGCGCACACAAGGTCTTGGCCTGTAACGGAATTGTGGCAGTCGTAAGCTTCCATTCCCTTGAAGACCGAATCGTTAAACTTGCCTCCCGCACCTCTGGTTGGAAAGCGCTTACGAAGAAACCGATTGTCCCGCCTGATGCGGAAATCACGCGCAACCCGCGCGCACGCAGTGCCCGCTTACGAGTCATCCAAAAAGAATGCATATCATAGGAGTTCACGCATGCATGTAACTCATCGCTCAACACCATTAGGAATGCGCCGCATGAGCGGCGGACGCACGATTCGCGTTGGCCCGATTACGATGCGGTTTATGACCGTGGTGTTGCTGGCGTTGGCCGCCTTGTTCTACCTTGCGCAATCATCGGAGTCAGCCACGAAACGCTACAAGGTGTTTGAGCTCGAGCAAGAACAGTCAAAACTCAATGAAGAAAACGAATGGTTGAAAACCGAGTCGTTACGCCTTAAATCTTTGCAAGAATTAACAACAACTTCTGAGTCACTTGATCTCCAACCGAATCAGGCCCCCCAACAGCCGAAGCAGTAAGGAGGGACGCGGTGGATCGCATCCGCATCCTCTCAGTTCTCGTTACCGTTGCCGGAGTAATCCTTGTTGGTCGCTATCTGCAAAAATCGGTTTTTGAGCATTCGACATACCGGGCTTTGGCAACCAAACAGTATTTAGAAGAACGCAATATTCCCGCGCGCCGTGGGACGATCTATGCACAGGATAAAGAAGGGGAAACGTTTGCCGATAAAACCCTCGCGTATTATCCTTTAGCGCTGGATACGCTGAAGTACTCGGTTTGGGTCGTCCCCAAAAACGTGCAGAACCCCGATGAAGCGGCGAAAAAAATCAAAGAGATCTTTCCGGAGCTTGATGAGCTCGCGTTGGTGGGTGATTTCAAGACCGGCAAGCTCTATCTTCCGCCGATTGTGCGGCGGGTAGATAAGACCGTCGCCGAGCGCGTTACCAAGCTGGAATTGCGCGGCGTGCTGGTTGTCCCTGAACACGTCCGCCTTTACCCGGAAGGTGCGCTTGCGTCCCAAATGCTCGGGTTTGTCGACCGTGAAGGAGCTGGGCAATATGGCCTTGAAGAACAGTATCAAAACCTTCTGGTGGGACAGGCCGGCAAGATTACCGGCGAAAAAGACACTCGCGGGCGTTTTATCGCCACGCTTTCTTCTGAGGATTCGCGCGATGGAGCATCAGTGGTGCTTTCGATTGATCACGCCGTTCAATTCATGGTAGAGCAAAAGCTCAAAGAAGCCGTGGAAGAAAAGTTTGACGCCAAGGGCGGCTCGGTTGTCGTATTGAACCCGAAAACCGGCGGTATCCTTGCCATGGCATCCATGCCCACGTTTGATCCGAATAAATACAACGAAGTGCCCACTGAGGGGCAAAAGGTATTTCTTAATCCGGCCGTTTCTTCGATCTACGAGCCGGGTTCTGTTATGAAAGCAGTCGTGATGGCCGGCGCGCTTTCCGAGGGGAAGGTTACGCCTGAGACCGAAGGGACATTTTCGAACATGACGGTCGTGGACGGGTACGAAATTCACACGGCCGAAGACAAGGCCTTTGGGAAAGAGAATATGACGCAGGTACTCGAAAATTCTGACAACGTCGCGATGGTATGGGTCGCGGACCAGCTCGGGAACGATTTAATGTACAAAAACTTTTCGCAGTTCGGTTTCGGCGAAAAAACCGGAATTGATCTCCGCAGCGAAATCAGTGGGACGCTTCCGGCACTTAAGAATTGGCGGCCTATCCACCGTGCTACTACAGCGTTCGGGCAGGGGATCGCGGTGACGCCTTTGCAAATGGTAAGCGCCATTGGCGCATTGGGCAACAAAGGGAAATTAATGCAGCCTCATCTGGTGGAGAAAATCATATATCCTGACGGTCGCGAAGAAACAATTGCGCCCAAAGAGGTGCGGCAGGCCGTGAGTGAGCAGGCCGCAGCAGATGTTACTAAAATGTTGATTTCCGTTGTCGATAACGGTCACGGTAAGCGGGCCGGGGTACCGGGATTCTATGTTGCCGGGAAAACTGGGACGGCCCAGATCCCCAACCCCGCGGGTGGATACTATGAAGATCGCCATATCGGCGGATTTGCCGGGTACTTTCCGGCCAACGATCCGCAATTTGCAATGGTGGTTAAATTAGATGAACCTCAAGGGGTTAAGTTTGCGGAATCTTCGGCCGCGCCGCTTTTCGGAGAAATTGCGGCTTGGTTGGTGAATTACGTCAGCCTCAAACCCGAACGATAGTGAGCGGGACCTCCCCGAGATATACGCAGTATAGACTACAATAGAAACAACAAGATGAAAACTACACAAACCGGATTTGTGCGTTCGATGGTAATCGTGTATTTGTGGTGGGCAGCCCAGAAGGTGTTGTCCCGAGCGCGCCCGCGGATCATTGCGATTACAGGCAGTTCCGGTAAAACTTCGATGAAAGCCGCGCTGGAGGGAGTTCTGCGCACAAAGTATTCGGTTGCTTCAGCGGAGGGCAATCTTAATACCGAAATTGGGGTGCCGCTTGCAATTTTGGGGTTTGGGCGCGCTCCTTCGTGGGTGTTCGGTTGGATTGTAATTGTTGCCCGAGCGGCGCTGCGTTCTTTTACATTTACGCGGCACGAAGAGATTTTGATTTTGGAGTGTGCAGCCGACAAGGTTGGGGATATCGGCTACCTTGCCCAGAAAATTAAACCGGATGACGCGATTATTACCTCGATTGGAGAGGCACACATTGGCCGATTCGGCAGTTTGGAAGCGATCAAGCGTGAAAAATTGAGCCTCTGTCGGCACGTTGAGCCCGGGGGAAGATGTTTTCTCACGACCGATATTCTCTCATCCGCTGTTCCCTCGCGCCGCGAGCTTGAAGTCGAGTTTTTTGGGATGGGTCGGGGTGCTGCTTCATCGGTACGTGATGCGGCAGTGGAGCTGAATCGAAAATCAGCCCAAGCATACCTTAGTGGCACGCTTGTATTGCACGGACGCTCGTATCGCTTTCGGATCCGTTCGGCGGGGGTCCATTATTGCTCGATTGTCGCGGGCGCCGCGCTGGTGGGGGTGCACTACGGGATAAAGCCCAAGCGCGCGCTTACCGCCTTAAGCCGCGTTAAGTTCCCGCACGGCCGATTGGAACTTGTGCAAGGGAAGGATGGGCGTCTCGTGATTGACGACGCGTACAACGCCAATCCGCAATCGGCATATGCAGCGCTGGATGCCCTGCATGAGCTCGCGCGCGGAGCGCAGCTCGAATCCGTCGCAGTTTTAGGCGATATGCTTGATTTGGGAACGCATTCCGCCCCCTTGCATGCCACAGTGGGCGCATACGCACAAAAACATTCCGCGCATTTCATTGCGATTGGGGAACAAGCAAAAGCATATGGTGCGTCAGTTTGGTTCCCTACACCTCAAGAAGCACTCCCTTATTTATTGAGAACGCTTCCGAAGGATAGTATCGTATTAGTGAAGGCATCGCGGGGTAAAGGGAAAGCCCCCTTTTTAACCCCGGTGGTTGAGGCGCTGAAACAATAATATGATTTCTACGATTTCGATTGATATTCCGGCTTTAGAGCGCGTGCTGATGCTCACCGCGATCAGCTTTGTGCTGGCAATGGCGGTCACGCCTTTTTTTACGGATTTTCTTTACCGTAATCGCCTCGGGAAACGCATCCGTTATACGGATTTTTCCGGAGCAGCCGCGCCGATTTTCAAAAGCTTGCATCACAAAAAAGAAAATACGCCTACGATGGGCGGCTTACTGATTTGGGTCGTTGTCGGGGCACTGACGCTTGTTTTTAACCTTGACCGGGCAGGAACGTACTTACCCCTCTTTGCTTTAGTCGCTACGGGCGTGATCGGCGCGGCTGACGACCTCTTAAACATTAAAGGGATTGGTGAGAATCGCGGAGGGTTACGGTTCCGCCATAAACTCCCCCTCTATGCAGCCGTGGCCGCTGTGGGAGCGTGGTGGTTCTATTCCAAACTGGGCTGGAGTACTCTGAACGTGCCCTTTTTCGGAAACTTTGAGATCGGCTTGCTCTACATCCCGTTGTTTATCTTCATCCTTGTAGGGGTCGCATTCGCAGTCAATTCGGCGGATGGTTTAGACGGGCTTTCAGCCGGGATGCTTGTAACATCCTATGGCGCGTATACCATGATTGCGCTGGCGCAAGACAAGATTCCACTTGCGCTTTTTTGCGGAACGATTGTGGGCGCGCTTTTAGCCTTTTTGTGGTTTAACATTTACCCCGCTCGTTTTTTCATGGGGGATACGGGCTCGATGAGTTTAGGGATGACGCTCGCAGTAATCGCATTTTTAACTAACAGCGTGCTGATTTTAGCCGTGATCGGTTTGCCGTTTTTGCTGGAAGCGCTCTCGGTTGTAATCCAGATCATCTCCAAAAAGTTCTTTAAACGAAAGGTATTTTTGATCGCTCCACTGCATCACCATTTCGAGGCACTCGGTTGGCCGGAAGCAAAGGTAACGATGCGTTTTTGGGTAGTCAGTATGGTCACTGCTGTGATAGGATTGATTCTCGCGTTAATCGCGCGGGGAGGTTAGAAATGCAGCAACATTCGGGTTTACACGTTGGGGTAATCCTCGACGGCAACCGCCGCTGGGCCAAAAAACACGGGTTACCGATTGCCGAAGGTCATCGCCGGGGAATCGAAAACGCGAAGGCTCTGATTGACTGGTGCCATGAATTGGGAGTGCAGGAGTTAACCCTCTATACTTTTTCGCAACAAAACTTTCGTCGGCCACTCTCGGAGATCAAAGATCTATTCGCGATCTTTCGGGAGTACTTTACGCAAATGCTCACCGATTACCGTCTGCATGAGTATCAAATCCGGATTCGGATTGCCGGCAAACTCGATAAGTTTCCGCCCTCGTTGCGTAAGATTTTAGTGAAGCTCATGGAGATGACGAACCATTACAATAAGTACAAGATTAATTTTGCGCTCGGATACGGCGGGCGGGAAGAACTGGTGGAGGCCACGCGGGCGCTTGCGCGTGAGGTTAAAACCGGCACACTCAAACCCGAGCAGATCACGCAGGATTTGATCGAGCAGCACTTAAGCGTGACAAGCGAACCAGATATTGTGATCCGTACGGGTGGGGAAATGCGCACCTCCAACTTTTTACCGTGGCAGACAATTTACTCGGAATGGTTCTTTTTGAAAAAACAGTGGCCGGCATTCACCAAAGCCGATCTTTTGAAGATTCTAGCCGAATTCCACACCCGCAACCGCAACTTCGGACGGTAATGGACGCGGATTTCTTTAACGTTTCTGAGTGGTACAAAATTTGGGCCGGGGGATGGAGTCTTCTAACTTGTTCTTACTGGGGCGATCAGTATACGAAAACCCTATGGGTTGGCAGTCAGCTAACCTTCTCCGATAAGATCGTTTTCAAGATTCATGGAACAAATAATTTTTGTTTCATGCCCACCGCTTCCCGTGATCGATTTGGAAGTTACTTAGCCGATCAAATAGAAGAAGACGAGCGTTTTGCTAAACCGTGGGCTGAACTACTACATATCCACGTTGACCGCATTCGAGGATTTATTGCCAAATATCGGGGCAAGACTATCAGCTACGACATTTATCAAAAATTTTGGGACCTTCACTTTGACTACTATGTTCCCCATATTTTTAATAAATATGCCGTAGATTATATGAAACCAGCGTTACTTGCGAAGCTACTTCCGGTATTTGAGCAAGCGCGCGTATATGCCGAGCCGGTTTTCAACGAGACCGAAGAGTTCATGCAGGAGTTTGCAAAAGTAATAGGCAAAAAAATCGGATATGAGAGTACGCTCGTTTTGCATATGCTTAAGAGTGAGCTCGATGGGTATTTCAAAGATGGATCTTTACCTACTAAAAAGATATTGGAAGAGCGCGCGCAAGCAAGTGTACTCTTGTTTGACCACTCTGGATTCGAGTTATTAACTGGGAAAAAAGCCAAAGAAGCCGAGGGGCATCTCACGGCCTCTGATCAAGGAAACGTCATCAAGGGCATGTGTGCCTATCCGGGAAGCGTCGAAGGGCGCGTGCGGATCATCACGAATCCGCATAACGCCCATATTGAAGTCGGTGAAATCCTGGTGACGGGAATGACTCGGCCTGATTATCTGCCTCTTATTAAGAAAGCGGCAGCGTTCATCACCGATTCTGGCGGGGTGCTGAGCCACGCGGCAATTGTTGCCCGGGAAATGCGCAAACCTTGTGTTATTGGCACTCAAGTTGCAACAAAGCGACTAAAAGATGGTGACCGTGTGCTTGTGAACGCTACCAAGGGTATCGTCGAGAAAGTGTAGAATTTCCAAACAAATAATTGTTGTTTATTATTGTGCGAAATGTTTGCATTTCGCACAAAGAGGAGGCACAAACTTTTCATCACGAACCCCGCATACGCCAGCCGGCGGATTCGGGGGAGCTAAAAAGTTTGATGCCGACGAGGTAGAATAAGCAGGGAGGGTTATGACGCGAGCCGATTTACGTTCACCCATCGGTATTGTTGGGTTTGGAGCAGAGGGCGAAGCAACCTTGGCGTATTTGACGAATCAAGGGAATTCCGCACTGCATGTTTTTGACAAAACCGATGTTAGGGAGCGCGTGCGTAAGATAAACTCCGCTGCTGCTGTTCATTGCCAAGCGGGTTATTTAAATGAACTTTCGAAAATGCGCACAGTTATCCGCTCCGCGGGTGTGAGGCCGACTGAGCTTGGGTCTTCCTCTGCTATGATTGAAGTTCTAACGCCCACGGGGATTTTTTTTGAGAACTGCCCCGCGCCAATCATTGGCATTACCGGTACGAAAGGGAAGGGGACGACCGCGCTTTTAATTACCCACATTCTTGCGAATCACTTCAAAAACAAACACATTCATTTACTCGGAAATATTGGGAATGCCTCCCTTTGGGCGCTTGCTCAAATTAGCTCAGACGACCTCGTTGTGTATGAACTTTCCAGTTTTCAATTGATCGACTTAAAACGCAGCCCCCATGTGGCGGTAGTGCTCGAGGTGGGCGCAGATCACCTAGAATGGCATAAGGATATCCGTGAATACCATGCCGCCAAACGCGCGATTGTTGAGTTCCAAACCAAAAATGATTACGCCGTGATTAATGCGGATTATCTGCACTCACTGGCGTTTGCGTTGTACGGGAAAGGGAAAACGTGGTGGTTTTCGCGCCGCAAGGCAGTCGAGCCGGGGGTCTTTGCCGATGAACGCCAGATCGCTGTACTTACACAGGGGGTAAAGCGCGCGATCATGCCCCGCTCGGAGCTTAAACTTCTAGGCGCACATAATCTTGAAAACGTGTGCGCGGCCGCCGCCGTTGGGGCGATTTATCATGTTCCCCCCGATGAAATCCGCGCTGCTCTGAATGCGTTTCGGGGGCTGGAACATCGCTTAGAGGAAGTTGGCAGCGTGCGCGGAATTCTTTTTATTAACGATTCCTACGCTACCACCCCTGCCGCGACAATCGCGGCTGTGCAGTCGTTTTCTGGGCCGATTGTGCTCTTGGCGGGCGGGAGCAGTAAGGGGACTTCATTTAACGCGCTCGCGCACACGATTGCAGCAAATACTGTGCGTGCAGTCGTGACATTTGGAGTCACGGGCCCCTACATTGCAGCGGCGCTCAAAGCCGCGCACTATCGCGGGACAGTTGTCCCCGGCGGGGGGACAACGATGAGTACAATTGTTAACACTGCACTCGCTCAAGCCCGAGCAGGGGATGTAGTTTTGCTTTCTCCCGCTTCCGCTTCGTTTGGCCTTTTCAAAAACGCCACAGACCGCGGCCATCAATTTAAGGACGTAGTCCATGCGCTTAACTAGTATCCATCGCCCTAAATCTGATTACGTGTATGGGCTCATGGTGCTTATCCTTGCCCTTTTTGGGCTGGTAATGATCTCCAGCGCTTCGGCTGTCGTCTCATATGAGCGCTTTAACTCAAACTACGCGTTTGTGTGGCGCCATCTCGGATCAATCGGGCTGGGGATCGCGGCGTGGATCGCGGCGCTTGCGATCGACTATCGAATCTGGCAACGCTACGCCCTGCACATTCTCGGGTTTTCGCTTGTGCTGCTCATTATTGTTCTGTTTCAATCGCCGACGCTTTCTGGAGCGCAACGCTGGATTTTCCTCGGGCCGATTTCGATTCAACCCTCGGAATTTGTAAAATTGGCGACGGTAATCTTTTTTGCCGCGTGGTTACCCGCGCGAGTGAAGCAAGCGCCGAACCCTCTAACGGGATTCATTCCGTTTATTGTCGCACTCGGGTTGATAATGGGTTTGGTTTTGTTGCAGCCCGACATGGGCACCGCGATGGTGATCGGCGCGATTGGGATCACGCTTTACTTTGCCGCGGGCGCGCACCCCTCAATGTTAGCGGCTCTTTTTGGGATTGGGTCATTGGGGGTGATTGGTTTGGTTTTGAGCGCGGACTATCGTTTGCAACGCTTCCTGACTTTCTTAAACCCAAGCGCGGAAACACTTGGCGCGGGGTACCATATTAACCAGGCACTCTTAGGAATTGGCAGTGGGGGACTCTTCGGGCTCGGGTTTGGCCAGTCGCGGCAAAAATATCTCTATTTACCCCAGCCCTTTACGGATTCAATTTTTTCAATTGTGGGGGAAGAACTCGGTTTTATCCGTGCTGTTTTTGTAATCCTCGCATTTGTTTGGCTCGGGCTGCGCGGGTTGAAAATCGCAGCTCGCGTGCGCGACCCATTTGGGCAGTTAGTGGTAATCGGCGTGACAGCCTGGATAAGTTTTCAGGCATTTGTTAACATCGCTGCGATGCTGGGGCTATTACCGTTGACCGGAATCCCGTTGCCGTTTGTCAGTTTTGGGGGAAGCGCGATGATTGCCTTGCTTTTTGCAGTGGGACTGGTGATGAATATTTCGCGTAATTCTCCCCCGAGTTGATATGGGGCACAAGATTCTACTTGTCGGAGGCGGAACAGCGGGCCACAGCGAACCTTTATTTGTTGTGGGTCACGCGCTTCGGGAGCGGGGACATACTGTTGCGTTGGTCAGCAACCCAACTGAAGCAACGCGCACGCGCGCCGCGGCAGAAAAGATTGAATTTTTCCCAATCAACGCCGGAAAATTGCGCCGCTATTTTTCAGCCCACACAGCACTTGAGCCATTGAAGCTCGCTAAAGGGTATCTGCAAGCGCGCCGCATACTTGCCATGTTCAAACCCGACTGCATTTTTTCAAAAGGTGGATATGTGAGCGTCCCGCTCATATTAGCGGCTTCATCCGGTCGAGCACGGGTCCCGATTGTGCTGCATGAGTCAGATACGGTCCTTGGGTTGGCAAACCGCCTGGTTGCACGGCGCGCAACGAAAATATTACTTGGATTTGGGCTCACGCGAGCTTCTAAACTGAACACCCAAATCGTTGGAATTCCGATTGATCCTTTATATCGGCTTAACCCCGTGCGCGAGCACCACCCCCTGATTTTGATTTTGGGAGGGAGCCAAGGATCCCGAGCGCTCAACGCACTTATTTTCTCAATCGCTGCCGATCTCGCGGGGCTTGCCGATGTGGTTCACCAAACCGGTACGCACGACTATGCACGAGCTCAACTGGTACAAGCGCGATTGCCCCATGCCCTAAGACATAAGTACACTCCGGTACTATTCAGTGATAAGTTGAGTGTTCTTATGCGCCGTGCGTGGGTGTACGTTGGCCGCGCGGGAGCAACAACTTTGACAGAAATTGCCGCAACGCGCTTACCCCCGATTTTGATTCCACTGCCAAGTGCGGCTGGAAATCACCAAATGGAAAATGCACGTTTGTTTGAACGCTCTCAGGCAGGGTATGTTTTGCGCGAGCAAGAATTAACTCCCGCGCAGCTAGCAGCAACGATTCGGTATCTGATTGAAAATAAAGCGGTTCGGAGTGCACTGGCGGGGCGATTGAAAGACCTTGACCACCCCCATGCGCTTGAAGATACCGTGCGGGCAATCGAAGAAGTCTGTTAAATAAGGTATAACGAGCTTATGCAACGTCGCTTACACAGTGTGCATTTTGTCGGAATTAAAGGGGCGGGTTTGAGTGCCTTGGCTCAGTACTGTAAGGATTTGGGGTATAGAGTGAGTGGTTCGGATGTGGAGGAGGTATTCCCCACGGACGCCGCGCTCGAGCACGCTGGGATTACGCCAATGGTTGGTTTTCGGCCCTCGCATCTGCGCGCCCGCCCGGATGTCGTGGTATATTCAGCTGCATTTGACGAGGATAATCCGGAAATTCGTGCGGCCATTCGGCACAAAATTCCAGTCCTGCCGAGCGCTGAATTTTTGGCGGAGTTGACCGATGAACGGGATGTAATCGCTGTTGCCGGCACGCACGGCAAAACGACCACGACCGCGCTTATCGCCGCGATTTTAACTGAAGCGGGGATTGATCCGGGTTATGTGATCGGTTGGCCAATGGTCCCGCCGCCCTTGGCCGGAAGTGGGCACGCCGGCACGGGCCCGGTTGTTTTGGAGGCGGACGAGTATCGGATTTCGCAAAAAAATCCTGATCCGAAATTTGTGCTCTTACGGGCCAAAACCGCGATTATCACTTCGATCGAACATGACCACCCGGATATGTATCCGAGCGTGGATGCGGTCTACGATGCTTTCTATCGTTTTGCGGCACGGGTGCGCCGCGGGGGGCTAATCCTCGGGGCGCTGGACAGCCCGCGGATCCGCCGCTTGCGCCAACTGCTTGTTGACCGTCAGTTTGAAACGTATGGATTTGCGCTCGACGCGGACTGGCGAATTATGGATTACGAAATCAAAGGGCAAGATCAATCGTTTAGCCTACGCACGAAGGGGGAAAAACTGGGGCCGTTCCAGCTGAAGATATTAGGGCGTCACAATGTCTTAAATGCCACAGCCGCGTATGCCGTGTGCCATCATCATGGTGTGTAAAAATCAGTTTTAGAAAAAGTCCTTGCCCAATTCCCCGGCGTGGGGCGCCGGTTTGAGCTGATTGGCCGGTTTGGGGGGGTGAGCGTGATCGACGATTACGCGCATCACCCGACGGCAATCCGCTCCGTAATTGAAACCGCGCGCGCGACGTTTGCGGGCAAAAAAATTTGGATTGCATTTCAGCCCCACACGTTTTCCCGTACTAAAGCCTTTTTTGAAGAGTTTGTGCACGCTCTAAAGAGCGCGGACGGCGTGATAATGCTTCCGACGTTTGCTTCAGCTCGAGAAGCGGTCCAGTCGCCTGACCCCAGCGTCCAACTCGCCGAGCGATTGAAAGCAGGCGGCGCGGTGGTACAGATCCTCACACTTGCAGATCTGCCTGCATGGGTGCGGGAAAATTTGAGCGGGCAAGACGTACTAATCACTGCTGGGGCAGGGACAATCGCGCATGCTCCGGAACTATTACGTAAGGAGTTTGCATGAATCCTTTGAAAAAAGCACTGCCAGCGTTACAAGAAAATGTTGCCCTCAGAAACTTTACAACGATGAAAGTTGGGGGAGTTGCGGATTGGTTTATTGAGGCCAAAACAGTTGAGGAGCTTGTGGCAGCAGTTCGGGCAGCTCACAATAATAAAATTCCTTATTTTATCTTGGGTAATGGTTCCAACATAATTTTTTCTGATAGCGGTTTTCCGGGACTTGTCATTCGCAACCGGACCGCAAGTATTGCATTTACCGATAAGTCGCAGGTAATTGTGGATAGTGGTGTGCTGCTTGCGCAACTAATCTTAGCGGCAGCTTCCCATAATCTATCCGGTTTGGAGGCGCTTTTTGCAACTCCTGGGACGGTCGGCGGAGCAGTCTATGGCAATGCCGGAACGCACCAGACTGCGATCGGCTCTTTGGTACGCAGCGTTACTCTGCTGCGTCCCGACGGAAAAATTGTTCGGGTCTTGCCCAGCTGGATGCGCTTTAAGTATCGCACGAGCCGCTTAAAAGAAATCTCTTTAAGCGAGCCCAAGCCGGTGATTCTGACTATCCGTTTACAGTTTGCGCGCGCTAAATTTGAAGACATCCAAAAGCGGCTTGCCGAAGTGAAAGCATGGCGGATTGCGAAACAGCCTCTGGGAGAGTTCACTGCCGGGTCGACATTTCGTAATCCCGGCGCCGGACACGATTTCCCGGAGACAGAGCCATCGCAACAGACCTCTTGGTCGCTGATTCGCCAGAGCGGGGCACACGCCTTGCGCGTAGGAGACGCCACGCCTTCTCAAAAACACGCCAATTTTATGACCAACCGAGGCAAGGCAACCGCGCGCGAGATTCGGGATCTCATCGAAAAAGTGAAAGAACGCGTTCGGGAAAAAACCGGCATTACGCTTACGGAAGAAATCGAATACATTGGACATTGGGAGTGAGCTTGGTTGGGCAACGTCGGAGCTTACGCAATCGCAGTGTCTATCAATTTAAAGAGCCAAAAGAGCGTCCGGCAATAAAAATAAAACCACTGCATTTCAAGTTGGCCGCAGTGGCATGTATCCTTGGCGCGCTTATATGGGGAGTCTTTTTTTCGCCTCTTTTTGTAATCCGACGCGTGATTGTTTCCGGCAGTGAGGATCCGGCGCTGCTTGAACGTGCCCGCGTATTCGAAGGTAAAAATATTTGGCGTGTCAGCGCCGATGCGATTGAGGAAGGGATTGTGCAGGATTTTACACAGATCGCATATGTTACGATTGCGCGCGGCATTCCGGATACGATCAAACTTGAGGTCCATGAGCGCCCCGTGGCGCTGGTGTGGGTTGCGCTCACCCAACTTGCATTTAGCGATAACGAAGGGATTATTTCTAAAGTAATTTCAACACCTGAGACAAGCCCACCTCCTTCCGAAGGGGATCAATTTGCATCACTGCGGGTGACGATTCCGGAGAACCTTGCTGCTACCCCAATTGTATGGGATACCCGCGGAGCTCCGGTTGACGCGCGTAATTTTCGCCTTCCTGAAGGGTTTGTTTCGTTCGTGTTAGAAGCCCGTCAAGCGTTGAAAGAGGAATTTCAACTACCAGTTAAATTCTTTCTTGTACGCGAAACAACCTTACAGATCGAGGCGGTAACTGAGCGCGGATGGCGTATTTTTTTTGATACAACCAGGCCTTTTGCTTCGCAACGCTTGGGATTAAGAACCGTGTTAGATACCCGAGGGCAAGATGTACATTCGTATATTGATTTACGCGTAGACGGTTGGGCGTACTTTAAGTAAAAATGCAAAAGTCGAAAACAAAACTCAATGATGCGCAATGGATTATTCCCAAACCGTCAAATCAACCACTGATCGTACAGCTTGCACATTCAAGGGGGTTAACAAAAAAAAAGCTTGAAGAGTTTTTGCACCCCCGTTTCCCGCAGTCACTTTCTGACCCGACACAGTTGCCAGACATTGAAGTTGCCACGGCGCGAATTCTGAAAGCCGTCGAAAATAACGAACAAATCGGGATTTTCGGCGATTACGATGTGGATGGGACATGTGCGGCGACTCTTGCAGTAGAAGTTTTGGAAATACTCGGCGCGAAAGCAGTGGTTGTAAAAATTCCAGACCGCGCTGATGGCTACGGTCTTAATCAAGCAGTGATTGATTTTTTTTCCCAAAAAAAGATCACACTTTTAATTACCGTTGACACCGGCACGAGCGCAGTTGATGAAATTAAAGCTGCTAAAAAAAGGGGGATTGAATGTATTGTATTCGACCACCACGAACCGCCCCCTTATCCGGCACGTCCCGTAGCACTCATTAATCCAAAACGTTCCGATAGTGCGTATAAATATCGAGAACTCTGCGCAACCGGAGTTGTGTTTCAATGGGCGCATTATTTGCACTTGTTGGGAAAGCTATCAGAAGGGCAGCTTAAATGGATGCTTGATTTAGTCGCATTAGCGAGTGTTGCTGATATGGTGCCGCTTGTTGCAGATAATCGCGTTTTAGTCCACTTTGGATTAATAGTAATGGCGCGTTCGCGTCGAATGGGGCTGAAAGCACTGATGGAAGTTGCTGGGATCGATCAGAAGCAGATT
>JAGVHQ010000006.1 GCA_020056565.1 Candidatus Berkelbacteria bacterium | reverse complement strand
ATTGCTCTAACTTATTTCTTAGAAAAACGGCTGAAAAGGTTGCGGACGGTGTCTTGGCCACCGAGTCCGAACGCCAATCCGACTGCAATCGCACCTGCCGCTACTAATCCGGTAAACAGAGTCGAAATCAGCGTAAACGGAATCCCAAGCTGGAAAAAGGCGGTGAAGAAGGCAAACGCGATCAATACGCCTTGGACCAAGCTGCCGATTACCATTCCCCATCCCAAACTTAAGGAAGCCAAGAATCCAGCTACGAGCCGGCCGATGAAGGCTGCGATCACGAGCCCGACAAAGAAGATTCCGAGCGCTTCAAGAGCCATTGGCAGGTAACCGAGCATGTCGTTGAAGAAGCGGTTAATCGCGTTCAATTCCAGAACGCTGAAGGCCGCAAGCAGTCCGGTAATCCACACCGCCCACTGGAACAAGTTACCGATTACGGTCGAGGCGTCTTCTTTGTAGCCGCCACGACGCAGTACAGTATCCACTTGCGCGATCTCAAACACCATTTGGATTCCAGATACCTTCAGAACATACACGACGAGACGCTTGAGCCAGTACGCAACGATCCCCGTTACGACCAGGATCAAAAGCGCGCCGAACGCTTGTGGGAAGAACCCCGCGAACTTATCCCATACGATAAGCCAGGCATCTTTGGTGGCATTGTACCAATCTGTTGCTGTCATAGCCCTCTTTCTCCCTCCTGTGCCCTATACTCCGCCAACTGGCGGATGGTACAAGACTTCACGTTTCAGATCAAACGTGATTATTGATTTCTTGCCCCAACTGTAGTCCCCAAAGTATATACCTGTCAAGAGGCAATCCAAAAAATGGGCTATGCGCCCATCTTTCTTACAATCATTTTGATTAAAACACCTCTACGAACGCTTTAGCACAAACGGCACTACCACGAGTATTGCAAGCAGGCGAGTCCAGAACTGCGGCTCGGAAAGATAATGCCCAATTGTGATCTTCAGAATCGCCCCGGCGGAAATAATATCGATCGCAAACGCGATTGCGATCCATACGAGCGCAATTGTGAGCGCTTCTCCCATTGAGCGGGGTTTCATCACAAACCGCATCAAAATGTATGCTGCGACAAGTGCGACGGCGGTCAAAATAAAACCGAAGGCAAACCCCTCGGGGTTCATTTTTACGCCCTGAAACAGAATTGCGCCAATTATAAAGCGGATTAAGTAGTTGACGAGCCCAAAACCAATCAGTTTCATAGTATTCATTATATATAAGTATAGCTGACTATGGGGTTGGTAATAAACCAAAACACAACCGCCGAATGTAAACTGCCCTGTTCGCTCGCAATAAATGCCCTGATTTATTGCGAAAAGGAGGCACAAAGTTTCCCCGTGATCGGCACGCAGTGCCTGAACTGAAACTTTGATGCCGACGTGGTGGACCGTGGCGGATTCGAACCGCCGACCTCCACATTGCAAATGTGGCGCTCTACCAGCTAAGCTAACGGCCCCTCGTCAGCGCTAAACTTTTGGCTCTGTTGCTTGGCAACAGTCGCATTGAAAGTTTGCGCTTCCTCTTCGTACCAAATTTTCAATTTGGTACGAGTAACGCATACGTTAACATATGCAGTTTACCCTATTCTAGCGTATCTCTCAACCAGTATCGCAACGCGCTGATATCGGCTTATTTATTCAACGTGAAGTTGAGGAGCCCCGCAATAATCACAGCCAAACCAATCAACTTCCACATTGTGTAGGTTCCGCCTGCCCCTAACTTGCTCTCCGCCCACCCGGAGTAACCGACAAAGTTCACGATTCGCTCGGTAAAGCGCTCGATCAAAATCCCGAGTCCGATCGCAACAAGCAAAACAATAATTCGTAGAAATAAACTCATCGCGATCTCAGAATAACAATGCTAAGCCAAATGAGAAAGACTTGTATTATGAGGCCAAATGGCCACCATTTTGTCTCTTTCAGAAAAAGCGTGGTATGAAAACTGTCGTGAAAGGCATGATAGCGCTGTCCAAACCTCGTGCGCCGAAACCGCTCTTTGAGTAAAGGGACATTGTCCGCCAAGTCAGGCGCCACTCCCCCGAGCGCCCCCCAAGCAACAGGTGAGGTGACATCAAAAAGCGTCCCGCCGCTCTGAGCGACTATATATATAAGGAAGGCCACTCCGGCGAGCCCTTCCACAGCAGCAAAAATATATTTACCGGTCGTAAATACGTCCTTTTCCGCCTCGGTTTTTGCAAAACTATCCACGTGCGGGAGCGCGTCGAGAAGATGATGGCTAATAATCCCCAACCCTATGGCGAACACCGGTTGATTGGTGGTGGCACCCACAGCTGCACCGACGAATAAATGCGTAAACGAAAGCATTATCAGCGAAAGCCGATCGAGCCAATTAGACGCTGAAATGTTGGGGCATGTTCCTTAAATTCGTCTGGCGACGCTTGGGTAATCACATAGTATACGGTTTCCTTATTCCAAAGCAGACCCAAGTATTGTTCAATATCTTCTTGCATATCGAGAGTTTTATAGCGGAAATGCAGAAAAGGCACATCAGTGTTTTGCACCTTTATCGTAATGCGATCAATCATCACAAATACCGGAAAGTTTCTACGCAAAGATTCCTCCGTTTCCTGTAAGACGGCCTCGTCTGTGGGTCGATCAGCGACGGTTTTATTCGTAACCTGCATCGAGATTCTTTTATTTCTTTTAGAATGGAGGCGAACAAGAATTACCTTATCGAGATCACCAGTACGTAGATCTTCTTCAATCCAACCAGGTGGATACCTGAAATAGAACGGTAGCGCGCTGTTTTGAAACCGCTGCCAGACAACGTAGCGTGACCCAATCCAAAAGGCTGCGATAGCTACAAGTAGTATGAAGAAAATACTCAATCGGCGCATACCTATATCATAGCAAAACGCCGGGCGTGTGCCCGGCATTTTGAAATATTTTGAGTATCTCTCTTATTCAGAAACCGTGTACTCGATCGTCACGAGCATTTCATCGAGTGCAACACCAGTTGAACCCTGTACATACTTGAAGCTGTACACATCCCCTGCGGCAAGAGCTGTTCCAGCTACTGGAGTCGTATCGCGAGCTGCAGTATAGGCCGTCATGCTCGTTGTAAGCGCGAGGGAATCGACTGTTACTGCTGTAGCAGTCTTACGTTCAACCGACAAGGTGCCCAAGTTTGCTGCTCCCGTGATGTTTGAGGCATTCGTAAAGCTGATTGCGGTGATCGTACCATTACCGGAAGCAACAAAGATTGGCCGCTCTAGTGTGGCGCCTATACTGAGTGCCACGTCGCCGATTTGGACGGAAACTACTTGCCGGCGCGCAGCAGTTGAAAGCTTTACAGCGGTGGCGGCGCCGTCGGCAAGGTCGGCTGTCGCGATCGTAGCGTCAAGAATTTCAGATGTTGCGACACCTCCGGCGGCAATGTCCGCCGCGACAATGGTGTCGAGCAAGATGTCAACTGAAGCAACCGAGTCATCAAGAATCTCAGCGCTAGCAACTCCCCCTGCGGCAATGTCGACTGCGGCAATGGTGTCATCGAGGATGTCAGCTGAGGCAATAGAGTTATCGAGAATCTCGGAGCTAGCAACTCCACCTGCGGCAATGTCCACCGCGGCAATGGTGTCGAGCAAGATGTCAACTGAAGCAACCGAGTCATCAAGGATTTCTGAACTAGCAACTCCCCCTGCGGCAATGTCCACCGCGGCAATGGTGTCGGTGGCGATGTCGGTGGTCGTAACAACTCCATCGGCGATCTCACTTGTTCCCACACCGTCTGCGACAATGTCGACCGCGGCGATCGTATCTGCAGCGATGTCATCGGTCGTGATTGTGCCGTCTGAAATCTTGACCGCGGTAACTGCAGAGTCGGCAAGTTTCGCGGTTGTAACTGATCCGTCAGCTACGCTTGCGCTCTCAATTGCACCGGCTGCAAATTTTGCCGATGTAATTGCGGCGTCAGCAATTTTTGTTGTCGTAACTGCAGAAGATGCTAAATCAGATGCGTCAATGGCCCCGCTCGCAATCATTCCGCCCGTAACGCTTCCCGTGGGTAAACTTATTGTTCCAGACGTTACTGTAAATCCGTCCGCAACATCTAAACCTTTTTTAACAAATACGGTTTTTGGTGCATCAAGGTAGAGAAAATCATCGGTCGCAAGATGCAGGTGTCCATCGTCGTATAATTTTGAACCAGTATCAATACCCAGTTTATTGTTGGCGATCGTAAGGGTATTTCCAACTGAAAGATCATTTTGAACAAATGTTTTTCCCGGTGCATTTAGATAAAGGAAATCGTCGGTGGAGATCCGGAGCTGGTCGTCTTCCTTTATTGTGGAACCGCCCTTTTTGAAATCAATCGTATGTCCGTACAGGTTGAGTGAGCTATAGAGATTCGTATCAGCATATGAATCTATTCCATGGTTAAATATGGGAATTTGATTAACGCTATAGGAACTCACTGCTTGAGCGGATGAGCTAATTACTAGTGAGTAGAATATAAGTAATACGGTCAGAACACCGAATTTGGATATAGAACGCATTCACCCTCCTCTATCTCTTATAATGATACCTTACCTTATAGGTGTGTGTCAATGCAAAAGAGCATTATTTTTGAGGTGGGGTCTCAAACGCCCGATTTGCGTCGTAGACGTAGTTTTTGTTTTGGCTCATCACCTCAAAAAAATACTGGGTATTCGGCGCGAGGTTTTCCAGCAGAAACTCGTGCTCTGAAACACGCCTTGATGATTGAGATTCTTCAGTATAGGTCGTGCTCGTGCCGTAATTGATTTTTGAAGTAGCGGGGTGGTTGGTTTTCCAGGTAATCTTGGCGCTTGTGCTCGAGAGCACCGCGATCTGGACATCGGTAATGATGGTGCGCTCATCCACAAACCGATATCCGAACTCGACGATTTTGAAACCAACTTTGTCGGAAACGTTCTGCATTTGCTCCCCTACTTTGAGCACAACAGACCCGACGCTATTCGAAACACTCTGGATCCCAGAAACAAACCTACTGGTCACGGTGTTGGCCCAGTTGGCAACGGGCGAGGTTGCCGCAAGTAAACGGTCAACTGATTGTGGATACTGTGTTGAAATTGGCAACATTGCTGTAGAAAAAACCTCTCTCAATGGCGGAAAACCACCTAAACGTTGCGAAAACTCAACCGCGTACCACGGCTTAAACCCACCAAGGCGTTGGTCAAAGGAAAAGTCCACTTCAAATCCCGAAAAAGCCAGTTGCAGTTGTGAAGACAGAGCCGCGAGCGCCTGTTGCGCCAATTTCCCGATCGTAAACCCTGCGAGCTTGATCGGATAGGTCAGCGAGTCCCACTCCTCGCCCAAAGATTCAAAGAAATATTGCCAGAATAAATTCGGAGGTTTGATCAAGCTAATCGGTTTTGTAGTGGAGGTTTCTTCGAGTTCTGGTTTTCCAGTTCCGGGTGTGGGGGTTACGGAAGGCACGAGCTCCCCTTTGGTCGATTCAACGCTCGCGGCTTCACCGGGTAAGAGAATGCGCAAGTTGAACTTCAGCGCATCTGATTCATTGCCCGCGCGGTCCGCGCCCACAAGGGTCACGCGGTAGGTATCCGGTTCAAGCGTTGGCGTCCAGGAGAAGTTACCGTTTTCGTCAGTCGTAATCGTGGCTGTGATGTACGTTCCGTAGCCCAAACCAAACTGTGTAAAACCGCGCTTCTCAATCAAGAGCTTGACAGTCCCCTGTTCTGAAAGTTTGCCTGTGAATGTTGGCCTCTGCTCGGTTGTCGTCGTCCGAACCGCATATTTGTTGAAAACCAGCTGCCCAATTTTCTCCAAACTCAGCGTTGGCGCAGAATCATCATAGTAATAGGGGCCGAGCGTGAGGGTTCCGTTTTCCAGATCTTGGGCGTTGTATCCTTTCAGGTGCAGATACCACACGTCGCTCGTCTGAGTTGCCGGTGCGGTGAGCGTGCCCGAGGACCATTTTGATTCCGTGCCGCTCCAAGTGTGGGTGCTTAAAGGCACAAACGCGTACCGGAAGTACGCTACGCCGTCGCCCGCGGAGAAACCAGCGGTGTTGGTGAAGCTAAATTCATTACCGGTTTCCCGCAGACCGCTGCGGGTAGAGCCCTTGCGATACCATGTCTTGGTAGATTTGTCCGAGGTCACGGTACTGGCGCTCGGGCTCGAAGAAAGGGTTGCGGCGCTTGCAACTCCGGAACCGCCGGTTTGCCCACCGGCAGTCGTGGCAACCACGTAGCGTGAATAGGTGGTGTTCGGGCTTAAGCCGGTTTCCGTGCAGGTTGTGACATCTGCAGAACTCACCGTACACACTGTTTCGTCGCTTGTGTTCTTAACCTTGAAACCTGTCTCGGTCGTGCTGTTGTCCGACCAGCGCCAGATAATGCTCGAGGTGGAAAGGCCTTCACCGGTAAGGTTACTGGGGGCACGGGTTCCGGAGCTGCCGCCCGAGCTAGTGGAGCCGAAATCCCACCCCGTGTTATTCCCGCTGTTAAAGATCGTGAAATACGCAGTGGTAATATGGGCTGCGTTGATATTGTACGAATCCTGAACATCCACAAAGTTGATGTCGCGCTCGCCCTGCGGGTCAAATCGCCACTGGGTACCGCT
>JAGVHQ010000009.1 GCA_020056565.1 Candidatus Berkelbacteria bacterium | reverse complement strand
CTGGGGAGGGCAACGTGGTTGATACGCTTGTGGGGCAGGCAATGACGACATTAAGGAAATAATGAAAATATACGGGCGAAATCAAACTACCGTGGCACATATAATCTCTCAGGGCGCTTTATTGGAGCGGCTCCGCCTTCCAAAGCGCTTGCAAACCCGTCGAGATCATATGTGCCACGCTGTATTAAGCGTGTATTCGTAACAGATACATACACATGAAAGATATCATCTATCTTGAATCAGACGAAGAAATCTCTTCGATCATCGAAAAGATTAAAGCTGCAAAAGCTGATGAGCTCGGTTTAGTTGTTCCGAAGGGGGCGACGTTTGTGCAATCCGTAGTTAATTTGAAGCTTGTTCAAGAAGTCTGCAAAAAAGCGGGAAAGAAAATCGCGCTGATTACAAGTGATCGAGTGGGACGTAATCTCGCTTCTCAAATAGGAATTGCGGTGTATGACAGTGTCCGCAGCGAAAAACCATCTCCACCGGATATTCGAGAAGCTCCACCGCAGCCATCCGCGGACGTTTACGAAGTGGATTTATCGCCTAAAGAACGAGCCGAGTTGCCCCGGGGGGTGAGTGTCCACACATACGCCACTCCCGATGGGCACGCGCCTCAACCAGAAGCAATCAAACATTCATGGTTCGGTAAGCGTACGCAATCGCAGCACGAAATATTACCTCCGGCGCGTGTACTTGAAATTGTAGATGAAGAAATCCCTCCGAACTCGTCGGCTGGAGAAGCTGACGAAAAGCATTCTGAGCGTCAGTCCCACGTAGCGCGCCATCATATGTGGCCAACACTCGCAAAGATATTCGGCATTCTCGCGGTTGCAGTCGGAATCTTTCTGATTAGTTTCGGGCTAACATTTTTGCGGGCCCGGGCGGAAGTGACCGTCTTCGTGAAGGCCGATCCTCTGAAGGCAGATGTAAAGATTGCTGCCACAACTGACGAAAATCCTGGCGAAGGGGAGTTCGCGGCAACACTTGTCGAAACGCGTGAGCGGGGTTCAAAGAAGGTTGGGACAACTGGCAAAAAGAATGTTGGCGAAAAAGCAAAAGGAAATGTGACGCTTCTTAATGAATGGACAACCGATAGTGTGAAGGTGGGTGCTGGTACGGCCCTTACAGCCGAGGGAAAGAGTTTCAAAACGACTGGCGACGTTATTATCCCGGGGGCGGGAGTGGAGCTTAAAGACGGAAAAGTCGTTACAATCGCGGGGAAGACGACTACCTCAGTGGAAGCCGCCGAACCGGGCGGTGAATATAATCTTGCTCCCACAAAACTTGCCTTTAGCGCCTATACAGGTGAAAAGCAGCAGAAGATTTATGCGCAATCTTCACAAGCATTTGCCGGTGGTTTTTCGAAAGAGATTTCAATTGTTTCCGAACAAGACCTTACCAACACGACCAATGCATTGCTTGAAGAGTTAGCCCAGAAAGCGAACCAAGCTCTGAAGGAGAAGGCCCCGAAGCTGACGATTCTTGAAGAATCGGTTCAGTTTCCCGATAAAGTATTTACTCCCTCGGTACAAGTTGAACAAGAAGCAACTGAGTTTACTCTTGAGGGGGACGTGGCAGCGTATGCTCTCGCATTTGAGCTTGACGCATATCAAGCTTCATCTCGCAAAGCGGCCTCCATACAGCTACCCAGCGGAAAAGGGATTTTACCAACCAAATCCGACATTTTTCGACCAACGGTTGACGTGGGTGCTAGTTCAAAAGAGCGCCTCATCTTGAATGTTCATTTCGAAGGGACCGTGGTGAGTGCGATTAACGAGCAGCAGTTAAAGGCCGCGCTGGCGGGAAGACAACCAAGTGAGCTCCCATCTATTGTGCAATCCTTGGGGGCAACTCGAGTCGAAACTTTTCTTACTCCTCGATGGGTTAAGACAATTCCAACCAAACTCGAGCGGATCGAAATATCCATTCAACCTGAGCAATGAACGAGCTCGTAATTCGAATTGGGTTTGATGTAGGAAAGGTCACAACGGGTGTGGCAAAGAGCGTGGGGAAAGTAATCGTGCAAACCACTGTTATTACCTCCCACTCGGAAGATGAGCTGATTGAGGAAATTTTAAATATTATTGGACGAGAGCATCCTCAAGAAATTGTTGTTGGGTTACCACTTACGGCAACGGGGTCTTCAACCGATCAAGCAGAATGGGTGCGTTCAGTCGCGCATGAGCTCAAGGCGCGTGTCACGATTCCGATTTGGTTTGTGAACGAATACCTTTCAACCAAAATCGGGGCCGAGGGGCCCGCAGAAGACAACGAACGCGCGGCCCAAACCGTACTCGACCAGTTCTTACACGAAGGTCCGCACCTGGGAGAGGATGTCTCGTCCGCCTCGGCTCGCGCCGAACGAGACGGGGCCGACGGGGGTGGAGAACGAGCGTGAGCAAAATTCGTATTGCCATTTTCGGTATAGGGTTGGTGAGCGCCGTTGTCCTGCTAATCTGCGCCGTTGTCTTTTTTCGTTTCATCAATCGCCCACAAGCAAGCGGTGCCCCAAAAGAAATCGTAATCGCCCAAGGGAGTGGGTTCTCAGATGTTTCTCGGGAATTGCACGAAAAAGGGGTTATTAGTTCTCCAACCCTTTTCTCGGCGTATTTATTGATGACGGGTAAGTACCGTTCACTTCAGTCCGGGGTGTACCAATTCTCCTCATCCCAACCTCCGCGAGAAATTGCACGCGATATTGTCTCGGGGCGGACAAGCGCATCCCGCGTAACCATTATTGAGGGCTGGTCAACTCAAGACATTGCCGAGGCGCTTGAGGAAAAAGAAATTGTAACGAAAAAAGATTTTCTTGCGGCGGCAAAGGGGAAAGAAGGATATTTATTTCCTGACACCTACCACTTTGCACACGATGTTACCGCATCCGAGGTAGTTACGCGTCTTGAAGAAACATTTGCCAAGCGGACAAAAGAGCTTGCTCCTACTCGTGAACAAGTGATTATTGCTTCGATTGTCGAGCGCGAGGCTAAATTAGACGAAGATCGGGCGAAAATCGCGGGGGTGTACTTTAATCGGTTACGTCTTGGCATGCGGCTCGAAGCTGATCCGACCGTCCAGTACGCAAAGGGTAGCTGGGACCCAATCACTGTGGCTGACTACCGCAGTGTAATTTCGCCTTATAATACGTATTTGAATGCTGGTTTGCCCCCGGGCCCGATCGCTAATCCGGGGCTAAGCTCGCTTGAAGCCGCGGTCCACCCCGCCGAAACTGATGCCGTATATTTCTTTCATCTTAAAGACGGCACCACGATTTACTCCAAAACCCTAGAAGAACATAATCAAAATAAGCAAAAGTATAAGAATGAAAGATAAAAGGAGTTTAGATGAGTGTTGAGCATGGCGTGGGTCCTGATCAACCAAGGGCCTCAGAGACAACATCTAAAGAAAAGATGGGGGCATTTATGAAATTTGTTCAAAATGACCCGCGTTTTTCAGAGCGCGCTCGAGAAGAGTTAATCTGGATTCTTTCGGGCAGTGAGCGGCGCGTAAAATACTACCAGGATGATAAGGATGATTCCCCTCTGCGGTTTGAACCAAAAGATTACGCGGTGGCTGAAGGCAACGATTTGATTACTTTATGGCCCCGTCCGGAACTTAATCAGGGGAAAATGAATGCCTGGTCTCATGTAATGGGACAACAACGCGAAGGTAAACCAATCCTTATGGGAGGGTTTAATGATGAGTATGGTTTCAATGACGATGAGGGAATCAAGACGATCTGGAAGGAACATGTTAACGATATCCGCGCCCAGTGGGAACAAGCTCGGGGTCGGCAACAATGAGCGAACAGGGTTTTCAACTAGGAGACATTCATTACAAAGCCGAGCGCACCGGTGACCAACCTGAATCAGATGCAGAGCGTAAGTTCCAAGATTGCGTAGATCTTGTCGCAGGGGCCGAGCATGTTACCAAGCAGATGAAGGAATACATCCTGCACTCTTTGGAAAGCGAACGGGAATGGCGGACTCATCCCCCCTTTCAGGATGAGGTTCGCGTTCCAGCGCTTTGGGAACGGGATGCACACAAGTTTGTCCTGTTGCAGGACGATACACACGCCTATATTTTTGATCGAGAGCAGAATGACAATTGGTGGTTTAAAATCCCGACAAAACGCGAAATTGAGCAAAGAAAAAGCTCTTATGCTAACGGCTACAGCCCCGAGACTGCAGGAGATTTTCAAGCACAAGCAGCGCTTCAAGCATACGAGAAAAGACCGCCCGCAGCTTCGTCCCGTTGACGATTTATCGCCCGCAGCACATTCAGGGTACGCTCAAGATTTTCGAGCCGACGTGTGCTACCATGAGCTCTCGTAAAGGCAGAGTAGTTGAGTGGGATTTGTCTTATGCTTAACCGAATATTTGGATTGTTTTCGCACGACATCGGAATCGATTTAGGAACCGCCAATACACTTGTGTATGTGCGCGGTAAGGGAGTTGTAATTAACGAACCCTCTGTTGTTGCGATTAACATAAAAACCAAGCAGATTTTGGCGATCGGTGAAGAAGCGCAAAAGATGGTGGGGAAGACTCCGGCTCACATTGTTGCGATCCGTCCGCTGGTGGACGGAGTCGTCTCGGATTTCGAAGTAACCGAACAGCTTTTGAAACATTTTTTTGAAAAAGTACATCGGGAGCGATTTACCATTTTTCCCCGCCCCCGAGTGGTGATTGGAATTCCGTATGGAGTGACAGAAGTGGAGCGTCGAGCCGTGGAAGAGGCGGCAATGAACGCAGGAGCCCGAGAAGTATATTTGATTGAGGAGCCACTGGCGGCCGCAATCGGAGCACGGATGCCGGTACAAGAACCAGGTGGGAACATGATCGTGGATATCGGAGGCGGCACAACCGAGGTTGCCGTGATCTCACTCGGCGGAATTGTTGTTTCGCGGTCTCTGCGGATCGCAGGCGACGAGATGGACAACGATATTATCCAATACGCGCGCGATCAGTTTAACTTACTGTTGGGAATCCCCACGGCTGAAGAAATCAAGATAAAAATCGGTTCAGCGCTACCACTGAAGGAACGCTTGACGACTCCCATGCGCGGACGAGATTTAGTGACCGGACTGCCAAAAGAAATCATAATCGACGACGAACAGATTCGCGCCGCGATCAAACATTCGGTTGCGCAAGTTGTCGAAGCAGTGAAAGAAACAATCGAAGAAACTCCTCCCGAATTAGTGGCAGATATTATGACTAAGGGAATTGTGCTGGCGGGAGGCGGGGCATTATTGCGGGGCCTTTCTGCTTTGGTTGCGCAATCGACCGAAACCATGGTCCATATTGCTGACGACCCCCTTACGGCTGTCGTGCGCGGGACAGGTGTGGTGCTCGAAGATTTGGAATCACTGCGCGAAGTGCTACTGCCCACCGCATATCGGCGGTAATGCAATACTCTACTACTCAAAAAATAGGTGAAATGAGATCCTCCATCCTCTAGCCATGCGTCGCTTTATTGGATTTCTCATAATAATCGCCGTAGCCGGAATGATTGTGGCGGTAATCGGGGTGGTGCCGGGCTTTAAAGGGATGCTGCAACGTGAAGGTGGGGTAGTGACGGCCCCGTTGGATCAAGGGGCGCGGAAATCAGAAGGATTTTTCGGGACAATGGTTCATCTGTTTCGTCTTGGAGATGACAATGACGCGCTGCGCGCCGAAGTGCAGAATCTTAAATCGCAGTTAATCGGATTGCGTGAATTGCAGCTTGAAAATGAGGCGCTGCGGACGCAGTTGGGGTTTGCTAACGAAATGGAGTCGCAACTTTATACACCTGCGCGCGTGATTGGACGCTCCCCCACGGCTTTGCTCGACGCTATTGTGGTTAACCGTGGTCAGCGCGATGGAGTGCGGATCGGGCAAGGAGTGGTATGGAACGGCTACCTTGTTGGGCGTGTGCGTTCGGTTTCTGAAACAACATCTGATATTGAGCTTGTGACTGACCGTAATTTTGTCGTTCCGATAGTCTTGCAACAATCACGCGGCACAGGCGTGCTCCGGGGAACATTGGCAGGCGCCACTGTGGATGATATCCCGCTTGATACTCCGATTACGATCGGTGAAGCGGTTCTGACAAGCGGTCTCGGGGGCGAACTCCCGCCGAATGTGCCCGTGGGTGAAGTCGAGGCCGTGATCTCCAGCCCGAGTGATATTTTTCAGCGGGTAAAGATGCGTGTTCCGTTTCAAGCGCGCAAGCTTGAAATTGTATTTATTGTGGTTCCAAAGGT
>JAGVHQ010000045.1 GCA_020056565.1 Candidatus Berkelbacteria bacterium | reverse complement strand
CGAACCTCGTCTTGGCGGGCAGAGAGGCGCGCGTCAGCGCGCCGAAAAGCATTGAATTCCCCCCACAAAATCAGTGGACGGCGCTTTGCGCCGCCAACGAAAAAGTCGGTCAATTTTCTGAAAGTCAGATTTTGGTGGGTCGCCCGGGAATCGAACCCGGAACCTTTTCCTTAAGAGGGAACTGCTCTGCCAATTGAGCTAGCGACCCGAGCGAGTGATACACAGAAACGCAGTTTCTAGTGTATCTGAGCGAGGTCCTAGCTACGCATATAGCTAGCGACCCGAGCGAGTGATGCAGAGGAATACCTATTCCTATTGTATCCGAGAGAGGTCCTTGCAGCGTATTTTTCTTGCGACAAATGCTTGCGTTTGTCGCAACGAGGAGGCACGAACTTTTAATGCGATCGTGACGTAGTCACGGAGCCGAAAAGTTCCGTGCCGACGATGGCGCCCGCGGCAGGATTCGAACCTGCGACCTTCTGTTCCGAAGACAGACACTCTATCCACTGAGCTACGCGGGCATTTGTTTGATGTTCGTATTGCGACGAATAATCGTATGTGTTGCAAAGAGGAGCAATCAACTGTTGCTTTCTTGCGAGAAATCAAAAGATTTTTCGCAAAGAGGAGGCACGAACTTTCTTGATTTACCCCGCGATGAATTCCGATTCGTTGCGGAAAAGGAGCTCTAAACTTTTCTTGCGCTGTCCCGATCTAATCGGGACGAGCCTAAAAGTTTATGAGCGACGCTGGGGTGGCTAACGGGGATCGAACCCGTGACGAGAGCTCCACAAGCTCTAGTGTTACCATTACACCATAGCCACCATAATTGATTGATTTTATTATACTTCGTATATTTCGCGGTATCCCGCTCATTATAAAATTACCTCTGAAAGTATACCAGAAAATACAGAATAAAAAAGGCTGCCCGTACGCCGTTGTACCGAGCAGCCCTCCCCCTATTCGGGGGAGATTGGCGGGAGCCGAACCCCGCACGTCTTGAGCACTTCGCTTGCGCGAAGCAGATCGGCGGCAAGCGCCTCTGTGCGTTCGGCGCTGAACTGGTCGTAGCGAAGTACTTGGTCTTCAACTCCAACCCACCTCTCTTGCGCTGTAGTTTCTTGGGTCTGGTGGAAATCCCAGATCGCTAGATTCACACGGACGAGAAAGTGTTCCAGATCGTCGCACCCGGGAAATCCCATCACCTCCAGAAGATCGCGTTTGTCTTCGGCCTCGTATTCGAATTTACAGCCGCACCTCCAATCGAAATCGGATGGGAAAAGTTCGGCATGGTTGGGAAACGCCCGTTTGAGCGCCTCGTACACACGAGCTGTACTTGGCGACCTATCCCCGGAACAGATCGAGGAATCCGCGCGAAGCTCGGAGTCCCTGTTCGGGGCACAGGTCGACGGCTCGCATGGTGTGAGTGTTGGTGAGGAGCAGCCGGTTCTGGGCTCCGGCCTCGTGGTCGAGTTCCTGCGCACCCGGAACCACGACGCTGTCAATACTGCTGATAATGCCCTCAGCAACATGGACCTCTCCCCCTTGGCGCGTCGCACGCGCCTGTTCGTTAATAACAGTTCCACCGTTCATCGGCAAAACCTCCTTGGTTCAGTTTCTGCCCTTCCTTGTGAGAGAAAAGCTAACACAAGTGTAATCCGAGCGGTTACGCTTGACTAGACCTACAATACTTTCTGTAACACAAAAGAACGACGCACAGCCGTTCTTTTGTCATGATTTACTTGCTTGATAGCTTTGTGGCTGTCTCACGCTTCTTTACGGGCGAGGCGCCAGTGGTAGGTGTAGAGCACTGAACCGACAACTGTGAGGGCGATTCCGTCTGTAAGATCGTTCACCATCTGTTCTTTGCGTGTTTGATCACGGCGTTCTTCGGCTTTGAGCTCGTCTTGGGCTTTTTGCTCAGCCGTACGCTCATCCTTTGCACCAGTCACAGCCGGTTCTTTCACGAAATCAGTGTAGTACGGTACGGGGTATTTATCGAACACTATTAACTTAACAGTTGTATTAACAAGACCAATAACCCCGGTCGCGATCATAATCACCCCAATTACGCTCACAACGTACAAATAGATTGTTTTGACTAAATGAGACTTCATTAGTCTCCTTTCGTGCACCCGTACTCTACGCTCCGTTCTTGAGCATTACAAGTAGTTTGCGTCGAGCGTAGCGAGATGGCGCCTCCGGAGGGAATCGAACCCCCAACCTTGTGTTTAGAACACACCTGCTCTATCCGTTGAGCTACGGAGGCTAAAAATCCGTAAAATCTTTAGCGAATAATATTTTTTTCTTCTGTCTATTTTTGGGCTCTTCAAGTCTTAAGCTAATTGAAGCCCTGCCCTTGCCGATATGTGCGTTATTTATGTAATAACATCTATCAGACACCTCGTCATATACTGCTAAATAATCCAGATCTTTGTCTGTATACTTGTAATAATTACGCCCGTCGTGAGTTTCGCATCGTACCTTTACAACATTATTCTTTGCGGTTACATACTTGCATTGTATTCTCAATAATTTATTCTTTTTTTGAATAATTAGGTCGTACTTCCAATCTTCACCTAGGGGAAGCGCGGCTTTATAACCTCGCTTTAACGCATCAGCCACAATCATCGCCTGTCCTAAGTCACCTTTTGTCTTTGTAACCGCCATGGTTATATATTCCTTTGACAAAGACCTGGTGTCAATAACCGTCCTGCTCTATCCACTGAGCTACGGGGGCGTGGAGCGGGATACCAGAATCGAACTGGCGTCTCCACCTTGGAAGGGTGGCGTACTACCATTATACGAATCCCGCGAGTAAGAAAAATTAAGGCGGATTTATTTTACCTGAAAATCACTGTGTTCTCAAGCGTCTTATGAAAAGATGGCGATACGTATAAACGGCAGAGCATAAGAGAGTGACAACCATTATTGTAAGAAATGGCCACGTTGGCAGTACGGCACGTACCGGAGGAGGAACTTCGAGCACCGTTACCGATTCCGGAATCTTTTTGAACTGCACGGGTAAAGTTGCCAGCTCCACTTCGCCCACGAATGCCTTCACTTCTTTCTTGCCGGCTATCTTGGAACGAATCTCAAAAGTGTAAGTGCCGTCTTTGTAGATGGGAGCGACGACTTCGTTCCCTTCACCGGAAATAAGAATCTTGATGTCAGGCGAGGTTAAGACAATACCGTTTGCGTCTTTCAATTGCACGGCGAGGTTCAGCGTGTCCTTGCCATCGGCAAAGGCGGTTGCCTTATCTAAAGAAACCTTCGAATGTTCTTTGGATGGCGGTCCGCTTTTGGTTGCCGTTGCTTTTGCACTTGTTTTTGCACTTGTTTTTGCCGAAGACGAGCTTTGAGTAGTAGTAGGCGGGGCACTTGATGTGCTCGCCCCCTCGCACGTTCCGACCGTTGCGAATTGAGGAGTTTGATTAAACGTGAGGTTTTGCCCGCACACGCTACTCGTTGAAGTGCCGGACAGTTTCCAATACGCAAGTGTGGAACCAAACTTCAATGCATAGAGGTCACCGCCGCCGGTAATCGCCGTAATATCGTCCACGGTAGCTGAACCCGAGGATGAGCCGCCTTGGTTGTCGAGCACAATACTGTCGAACGTGACCGGAAAATCGATCCCGCCGTTGCCACCCCATGAGGTCTGGGCTTTGTCATTGGCAATATCAAACGTGTATTGATTCCAACCCGCTTTCGAGCTACCGGCATCAAACTGGAACGTTTCGCCCGCGGCGTCTTTAATCCGAAACTTCCACACGCTCGAGGAGGCGGAAGCGCTAATCCAGACCGATAAACCTGTCGGTGTGCCTAAGCTCATTGCCCGCTTTGCCACGGCATACCCGGAAGCATCAGAGAAAGAATAATTCATAACCATGCCCGTGCCGCTGCGGCCTGACCCTTCAACCAAAGAA
This sequence comes from Candidatus Berkelbacteria bacterium, assembly GCA_020056565.1. Taxonomy (GTDB): domain Bacteria; phylum Patescibacteriota; class UBA1384; order JAGVHQ01; family JAGVHQ01; genus JAGVHQ01. Next base: position 3,574 of record JAGVHQ010000045.1, on the reverse strand, counting down.
AGCGATCCGCCGCTTGTTTCTTTGGTCTCCCAGCCACCAATGCCGCCTTCAAAATTGGCGATCGTCGTACTGGAAGAAGCGTCAATGTAACCGCTAAACCCTTTGCCTTTCAGGTTTTGAGTAACACTCTGAACCGTGCCGAACGACTGTTTTTTCGAGAAATCGCCGTTTAAGAGGCCGTAACTGCCGCCTTCGGCATTATCGTAGAGATTAAAACTCACAATTACATCCACTCCCGAAACGGTTGCCGCCAGCGCGAACGCGCGGGCGAGGTGATCGGCTTGGTCCGCATCCCCCACTGTACCGTTGCGCCAGCCAAACTCGGTCAGCCATACTGATTTACCTCCGCCGTGCGAGGAAATTGAAGATGTCGCCAGTTTGATCGAATCCACAAAATTGCCCGTGTTAAAATCTTTTGTTTCAGGCGCGCCGGAGCGGTACGAATGCAATCCCAGCGCGTCCAGAGATCCGCCTGCTCCGGCATCCCATAAACCATTCCAAAACGTGGTTGCCTGCTGGCGGGCACTTATCCCCGAAGCGATCACGGTTGCGCCGGAATTGGCCGCTTTGATAACCGGATGCGCATCCTTGAGGTAATCGGCATAGGCCGCACCCGAAAGATAATTATCGGCCTCGTTGAAAATCTCCCACGCCTGGACTGAACCACCATATTTTCCGGTTAGGGTTGAGATCCACGCCTTGAATATATCGTGGGTTGAAAACGAATCATGGTAGCCCACCAAAAGAATAATACTTATTCCAGCTGCACGCAGCTGCCCGATTGCGTCATCGGACGGCCCCCAATCTGGTGAGGCAGAATAACCGATTTCGATGCGCGTCCACTGGCTACCCAGTTCACTCAAACGCGAAACTGCGGTCCCACGATTACCCGAGCTAATCGAATTGACGTAACTGCCCACGCCAAAAGACGCGGCTTGGGCTAGAAGCGGAAAACTAAACACCAAAATCAGTGTCAATAATCGAATAGCGAAGCGGATTTTCCCTCCTCAAAAAATATGCCAGGGTAAAGGATTACAGATATACCATACCCCATCCCGTTGCTCGAATCGAAGCCCTTCGGCCTCCCTAAGAGCGTAGGATTCCAACCAAAGCCAGTTGAGCGGAGCGAATTTAGGTTTAGATTCCAGGCGCGAGGAGCGCTGCGTACCTTGAGGTACGTAAGCGACGAGCAACGCAGAAGATGACCGAAATTCGTCCGCCCGCAGCGGGAAGCTAAAAAATGGCTCATTTCTTCGTTGCTCCTCCTCAATGTGCCAAAAGGCACATTTTCGTCGTCGCGCCTTGAAATCATCTTATTTTTTTAGCTTCTCAATCTGACTCTGGTTTGAATCCTGCGCTCTTAAGCTCTTTTTGCATCTCAAATGAATGTTCCTGGCACGTGGTCGAAATCGCCGCGCGCGCGTTCACTACTCGTTGCCAAGGTACGGGAACGGCTGTATTATGGTGCAAAATTTGCCCGACCGTACGCGCAGCTCGAATCGAACCTGCAATCGCCGCCAACTGCCCATACGACACAACCGATCCAGGTGGGATCTTTCGACAATACGCCAACACACGAGTCGAAAAGGGAGTCATCTGTGTATGCAGTATAACATCTGCCTTGACGGGAGAACTATTCGGGTGTATAGTAGGTAACGTCCTGATGGGACTTTTTTGTTGCATCGGGAAGATCGCGAATAACACGGAGGAACTCGTTGAGTAAAAAGCTAGAGAAGGTCGGGGCTTTCCCGATCACGTTCGACCGAGGGACCCAAGAAGGGTCCGGGATCGTCTCCACATACGTGGGTCCAGCAAAAGTGGGGAAAGCGCTTCTGGAGGTGCATGTTCCAGCCGGAATGGCCCTCAGAGGATTCGTCGTCGATGAGGCAAAGAAGATTAGGGCAGGGGACAACGAGGTCCCGGCCCAGTTCCACGCCTCGCGCGGGCAACATATCAAACGGACTGTAATGCTTGAGGAGCAAAGATCGATCGTCGCTCCCAAGTATCCGCGCAATCATCTCAAGCTCTTGGTGCCGCTTGAGAGAGGGGGATTCCAAATCTGGGAGTACGGGCTGGTGGTGCAGCACGCCCGGATGTTCACGGTGCTACAGCAGACATACCAAGACATTTGCTTCCGCAACAAACAGGGGAAAGTCATCTGCCCGGCTTTTCCTTACTGGGAAGACCTGCTTTCGTTACTGGAAGAGGTCTTCACTGGACGTCCGGACGTCCAGTCTTCGGTCCATTACCGCCCGCGTCGCCCGGAAGACGCGAACGGGATTCCCGATGGTCAAGCCCGAGTGCAATGGTGGAACTGCGTCAACGGAATCGGGGCGGCACTCACGCATACGCATGAGACCGCAAAGATCCATTGGAAGGACGTGCACGTGAAACAGCGCGGTACGCCCCGGTTGATCGCGCTCCAGGAGGGCACGATGGTGCGCTATCAGGCGCTCACAAAGCCCAAACCGTACGGGCACCGCCCTTCGGAGTTTCGGCTCCAAGCGCGCGGGGTTCACCCACTCGAACCCGTATCGTCGTAGTAGCTTTCGCACTCGCGAAGGCATCCCGCTCCCCCCCTGGGAGCGGGCTTTTTTTATTTTTGAATATAGAATTTTCCATTCTTCTCAAAAATGAATCCTTCTTTGACCAGTGTCTGAATAATGTCGATATATCGATTAGGGATCATTGGACGCAAAGCGATTTGTGTAATCCCTGGGCTCTGTAGAACAGCTCGTAGAATCACCGCGCGTGCCTGACGACGAGAACCCTGATACGGGCTCTGAAGAACGTAGTGTTTACTGGCGCGCGAAGGGTTTGGATGGCCTGCTTTCAGCATGACACCGTAATCGAATAACGCCCAATACCACTCACGCGAATTCTTACGGTCGAGGGTCTGTTCGATTAACGGCAGCAACTGGTGATCTGAAATGCCAGACTTGCCGGGAAAGAAAAAATGTAAATAGACGCTGCGAATATTGGTTTCGATAAAAACCACCGGAGTGTTGAAGGCGAATGCTAAGATCGACGCGGCCGTGGTCGGCCCAATGCCGGGTAAACTCTGAAGCTCTTTTGCCGCTCGGGGAAGCGATCCATGATGATTCTGAATGACTTTTTTCGAGAGCTGGTGCAAGTAGAGCGCGCGGCGGTTGTAACCAAGCCCTTGCCAGACTGAAAGTACTGCCGAAAACCTCGCACGCGCAAGCACCTTTACACTCGGAAAATGATCGATAAATGCCGCGTACTTAGGCAACACCCGTGCCACCTGAGTTTGCTGGAGCATCACTTCTGAGACAAGAATCCGGTATGGGTCGCGCGTGGAACGCCACGGTAAAACCCGCCCACTTTTTTTGTAGTAAGCATATATCGTACGCTGGAATGCTTTGTTGGAGATGCTTGGCACGTTACTAGTGTAGCGACTCTTCCCCTTTTTTTCTTTCGATTTGTTACACTATAGAGTAAGAGGGGTATTTTCATGGACAGCACGATTCTTGTTCTCCCGATCGTTCTTTTGCTCACGCCGTTGTTTCTGAAGCTTGCTTCAAGGCAAGATGCGCTCACGAAAAATGCATTG